>NZ_JBFUEP010000048.1:0-34940 GCF_056403895.1 Pedococcus sp. P2_E5 | reverse complement strand
GGTCACGGCGGCGGTGGTGGTCGAGGAGTTCGAGCGGCTGAGCCCGCGGCTGGCGGTGGGKGCGGASGGGCCGGTGCTGGACGGGCTGGTCGAGGTGGCGTCGTGGGGGCGGCCCACGGATGTGCGCGGTTTGCGGGAGCGGCTGGTCGCCAGGTACGGCGCCGAGGGGGAGTTCCAGGCCGAGCAGGACCGGGCCCAGGAACACCGCAGCCTGTCCCAGCCGYTGGCGGAGGGGATCGGGTTGTTCGAGTACACGATGGTGGTGGACGCCGAGGCGAAGGCGACGATCGAGGCCGCGGTGCAGGGGCTGTCGGCGCCGCGCCCGGGCGATGGTGAGCCGGACCGGCGGCCSTCGGGGCAGCGTCGGATGGACGCCCTGCTGGAGGTGGTSCGSCGCGGGGTCGCCTCGGCSGACGGGGTGGCCACCACCCCCAAGGCGGAGCTGTTCGTGACCGTGACCCTGGAGGACCTGGTGGCCCGGTCGAACGCCGCGACCGTGTTCGCCTCGGGTSAGGCSGGCACCCTGCTCGGCCCGGAGACGGCCCGGCGGGTCGCGTGTGACGCGGGGGTGGTGCCGGTGGTGTTGGGCAAGGACGGTCAGGTCCTGGACCTGGGGCGCCGGTTCCGGTTGTTCACCTCCGCCCAGCTGCGGGCGTTGTGGCTGCGTGACGGCGGGTGCACCTTCCCGGACTGCACGGTGCCGGCGTCCTGGTGCGACGGTCATCATCTGCGGCACTGGGCCGACGGCGGTGCCACCGACCTGGGGAACGCCGCCCTGTTGTGCGGGCGGCACCACACGATCGTGCACCGCAAGGGCTACCACGCCGAACTCGTCGACGGGCGGGTCCGGTGGGACCTGACCGCCGGCGCCTACGACCACTGGCTCGCGGACAGGTCAGCGGCTGGCTCCGGCGCAGGACCCGGCTCCGGCGGGGGCGGGGGTTCCGGCTTCGCAGAGTCGCCGGCGATCCGGTCCTACGACGTGTGGGGCGAGCTGGAGACAGCCGCCGCGGGGGAAACCGCGGCGATCGGTTCGGCTCCAGCCCCGCCCTGGCGACCATGACCCCGCCCCACAGCCCGCCGCACCCGGCGGGCCCGCCGGCATGCCCGCACGCAGGCTGGCGGTTCGACCGGACGCTTCTGCGTCACAGTGCGCCCGTCGGCGGACCCGGCTCGGTCAGTGCTGGCGCCAGCGGGGCACTCTCCAGTCAGACGGCGGTGAGGCCCTCCATGGCTGCCTTGATGTCTCCCAGTCGGCTCGCGGCGGTGGCTCGTGACTCCCGCAACGTCTCGGCGCTCGCGACGGGTTCGACGACCTCGAGATAGACCTTGAGCTTGGGCTCCGTCCCCGAGGGTCGCACGATGATCCGCGAGTCGTCCTCGAGGTAGTACCGCAGCCCGTCGGTCGGCGGGAGGGCGTCGCTGCCCAGGGCCAGGTCGTCGACTCGCGAGACGGGGATGCCGGCGACCTCCTCGGGCGGGTTGTCGCGGAGCCGGGTCATGACCGTGCCGATCAGGGACAGGTCCGCCACCCGCACCGCGAGCGCGTCCGTGGCGTGCACCCCGTGCTCCACGGCCAGGTCGTCGAGCAGGTCGGTCAGCGACCGCCCCTGCGACTTGAGGGTCGCGGTCATCTCGGCCACCACGAGGGCTGCGCTGACGCCGTCCTTGTCACGCACGTGGGGCGGGTCGACGCAGTAGCCCAGGGCCTCCTCGTAGCCGTAGCGCAGCCCCTCCACGCGGGAGATCCACTTGAACCCGGTGAGCGTCTCCTCGTGCCGCACCCCGGCGGCCTTGGCCATCGCCGCGAGCAGTCGCGACGACACGATCGAGTTGGCGAAGACCGCGTCGTCGTCCACACCCCGGGCCAGGATGTGCGCCCCCAGCAGGGCCCCGACCTCGTCGCCGCGCAGCATCCGCCACCCACCGGGGCCGGGCACCGCGACGGCGCACCGGTCGGCGTCGGGGTCGTTGGCGATGACGACGTCCGGGCCCGTCTGCTCGGCCAGCTCGAGCGCGGCGTCCATCGCACCGGGCTCCTCCGGGTTGGGGAAGTGCACCGTCGGGAACATCGGGTCGGGCTCCGCCTGGCTCGCGACGGGGATCGGCGCGGCATACCCCGCCCGCACGAAGGCCTTGGCCACCGTCTCGGACCCGACTCCGTGCAGGGCGGTGTGCACGACGGTGACGTCACGCGGGGTGTCGGCCGCCACGACCGTGACGGCGTCCTCGAGGTAGGCAGCGAGCACGTCGTCACCGAGCGTCTCCCACCCGTCCTTGGCCAGGGGCACGTCCGCGACGGCGGTGACGCGCGCGATCTGGACGGCGATGCCGGCGTCGGACGGCGGGACGATCTGCGAGCCGTCGCCGAGGTAGACCTTGTAGCCGTTGTCCTCCGGCGGGTTGTGGCTGGCAGTCACCATCACGCCGGCGTCGGCGCCCAGGAAGCGGATCGCGTAGGCCAGCACCGGGGTCGGCAGCGGCGAGGGAAGGATCGCGGCGCGACCCCCCGCCCCCACGACGACGGCGGCGGTGTCGCGCGCGAAGACGTCGGAGTTCTTGCGGGCGTCGTAGCCCACCACCACGAACGGTTCCGGCTTCAGGGCCTGGACGTATGCCGTCAGGCCGGCTGCCGCCCGGATCACCACGGAGCGGTTCATCCGGTTGGGACCGGCGCCGAGGGCGCCGCGCAGGCCGGCGGTGCCGAACTCGAGCATCCCCGAGAACCGGTCTGCGAGGTCGTCGACGGCGTCCTGGTCGCCCTTCTTGGCCTTGGCGAGGACGTCGCCCAGCTCCACGCGGGTCTCGTGGTCGGGGTCGTCGTCGACCCAGGCCTGCGCGGCGTCGATCAGCTCCTGCGCGTGCGCCTCGGAAGCGGACGGTGAGGCGGCTCCGCGGCCGTGCCGCGCGGCATACGTCATGGGGGCCCTCCTTCTCCGGTGATGGTCTCTCAGATGGTGGCGACGACGGCGGCGAGCAGCTTGGCGCAGCGCTCGGCTGCGGCCTGGCCGGACTCCATGACCTCCTCGTGGGACAAGGGTTGGTCACTGATCCCCGCTGCGAGGTTGGTGACCAGGGAGATGCCGAGGACCTCGAGCCCGGCCTGGCGGGCGGCGATGGCCTCGAGGGTGGTGGACATGCCGACGAGGTCGCCGCCCAGCACCTTGGCCATCCGCACCTCGGCAGGGGTCTCGTAGTGCGGTCCGCGGAACTGGACGTAGACACCCTCGTCGAGCTCTGGGTCGACGGCCCGGGCCAGGTCGCGCAGCCGGGGCGAGTAGAGGTCGGTGAGGTCGACGAAGTTGGCGCCCTCGATCGGGGAGGTCGCGGTGAGGTTGAGGTGGTCGCGGATGAGCACCGGGGTGCCGGGCGCCCAGGCGGGGTTGATTCCGCCACAGCCGTTGGTCAGGACGATGGTCTTGCAGCCTGCCGCTGCCGCGGTGCGGACCGCGTGGACGACGGCGCGGACGCCCTTGCCCTCGTAGAAGTGGGTGCGGGTGCCGTAGACCAGGGCGCGGCGGCCGGTGTCGGCGATCGCGACCGAACGCATGGTGCCGCTGTGCCCGGCGACGGCGGCCTTGGCGAAGCCCGGCACGTCGGCGTTGTCGATGGTGGCGAGCGTCTCGCCGATGAGGTCACCGGTCTGTCCCCAGCCGGAGCCGAGGACGAGCGCCACGTCGTGCCGGGCCACACCGCTGCGCTCGGCGATGACCGCTGCGGCGGCCCTGGCCACCTCGAACGGGTCCGTCGCGGGGTCGGCGAGGTCGGGATGGCCCGTGGACGGGCTGCGTTGCTCAGTCACGCTCGAAGACTACCGACGCTGCGAGGGGACGGCTCTTCGGATGGTTGGATAGGGCTCGTGAATGCGACCAAAGCCTCCGTAGTGATCCTCGGCGGTGGCCCCGGTGGCTACGAGGCCGCGCTCGTCGCCGCCCACCTCGGCGCCACCGTGACCGTGGTCGACCGCGACGGAGTCGGCGGTGCCGCCGTGCTGACCGACTGCGTGCCCTCCAAGACCCTCATCTCGACGGCCGACTTCATGAGCCAGTTCGAGACCGCGTCCGACCTCGGGGTGCACCTCGAGGACCACGAGGGTGACGAGGTCTCCGACTCGGTCGCCGAGCTGACCGCGGTGAACCGTCGGATCCTGGCCCTGGCCGCAGCGCAGTCCCGCGACATCGGGGCGCGGCTCGAGGGTGACGGCGTCGTCGTCCTGGCCGGCACCGGTCGCCTGGTGGCACCGGGCACCGTGGAGGCTGCCCTCGCCGACGGGACCACGCAGACCCTGACCGCGGACGTCGTGCTCATCGCGACCGGCGCGACCCCCCGCGTGGTGCCGACCGCCCAGCCCGACGGCGAACGCATCCTCACCTGGCAGCAGATCTACACCCTGGCCGAGCTCCCCGAGCACCTGGTCGTCGTCGGGTCCGGTGTCACGGGCGCCGAGCTGGCACAGGCCTACCTCGGGCTCGGTTCCCGCGTGACCCTCGTGTCGTCGCGTGACCGGGTGCTGCCCGGGGAGGACGCCGACGCGGCCGCCGTCATCGAGGACGTGTTCCGCAAGCGCGGCATGGACGTGCTCGGGCGCTCGCGGATGGCCTCGGTGTCGCGTACCGAGTCCGGCGTGGTGGTCCGGCTCGAGGACGGCCGGGAGGTCGAGGGCAGCCACGCGCTGCTCGCGGTCGGCTCGATCCCGCAGACCTCCGGCATCGGCCTCGAGGACGTCGGCGTGGCCGTGAGCGAGTCGGGACACGTCGTCGTCGACAAGGTCTCCCGCACCTCCGTGCGAGGGGTGTATGCCGCGGGCGACTGCACCGGGGTGCTTCCCCTCGCGTCGGTGGCCGCGATGCAGGGGCGGATCGCCATGGCGCACTCGCTGGGTGACGCGGTGGCCCCGCTCAACCTGCGGGCCGTCTCGGCCAACATCTTCACCGACCCCGAGATCGCCACGGTCGGGTTCTCCCAGAAGGACCTGGACGAGGGCACCGTCGACGCGACGTCGGTGATGCTGCCGCTCGCCACCAACCCGCGCGCGAAGATGCAGGGCATCACCGACGGCTTCGTCAAGCTGTTCGCACGCAAGGGCGGCGGCACCGTCGTGGGCGGTGTGGTGGTGGCCCCGCGTGCGTCCGAGCTCATCTACCCGGTGACGCTGGCCGTGCAGCACGGGTTGACCGTCGACCAGCTGGCCGGCACCTTCACGGTCTACCCGTCACTGTCCGGATCCGTGGCCGAGGCCGCCAGGCAGCTGCACCAACGCGACTGACCTGCGGGCTCGTCCGGCAGTTCCCCCACCTTCATGGGTAATGTCCACGCTGAGGGTGCTGCGATGCGCCGACTCCGGCGTGACGACACTGAAGTTCCCATGAGAGGGGCGTGAGCATGGCAGGCGGTTGGCTCGACAAGATCAAGGACCTCGCCAAGGGCAATCCGCAGCAGGCGGACTCTGCCATCGACAAGGTCGAGGACATCATCGACAAGCAGACCGGTGGCAAGTACGCCGACCAGGTCGACAAGGGCGGGGACGCCCTGCGTGACCAGCTGGGACTGCCCGAGGAGACGCCGACACCAGCGCCAGCGCCGGAGCCGGCCCCCGCGCCCGAGCCGGAGCCGGCACCTGTGCCCGAGCCGGAGCCGGTCCCCGCGCCCGAGCCGACGCCGGCCCCCAACCCCGCGCCGTCCACCGACGACCCGCAGGAGCCGGCCTCGGGAGACGGCCCCCTGACGCCAGGGGAGCCGCAGCAGCCGGGCCAGCCCGGTGGCCCGCTCGATCCCTCGCAGGTTCCCGACAGCGGACCGGTGCAGGTCCCGAGCGACGAGCCCGGCACCGGCAACATCCCCGAGCCAGGTCCCGACGTCGAGACCGACACGGGCGACGGTGGCACCAAGGAGCTCCCGCCCTTCGGGCGGAGCTGAGCCAACCGGCATACGCGAGCGGCGTCGTCTCCCACCCGGGGAGGCGGCGCCGCTGCCTTTTCGGGTGAGGCTTCGCTACGCATTTTCCCCGATGCCGCGAGGGTGCAACGGCGGGAGGCTGGGTGGCGGCAGGGAGACAACCGCACGGATGCGAGGAGGAACCATGAACCGCCCGAACACCTTCCGTCGCAGCAGCAGGGTGCTGTTCGCCCTCGGAGCCGCCCTGGCCACGGTTCTCGCCGTGAGCCTTCCTGCGCAGGCCGAGGGCAACGTGGTCTTCCGCAACCACGTCACCGAGAAGGAGAGCCACATAGAGCAGGAGGAGCACCCCGGCGAGTTCTGCGAGGTGCCCTTCCTCGTCCGCTACGACGCCAACCTCACGGTGACGGAGACCGCCATCCGCAAGGGGGGTGGCGACCTCGAGTACTTCTCCTTCCACATCTCGGCTCGGGAGACCTACACCAACGTCGAGACGGGGGTCTCGTTCGGGCATGACGTGACCTTCAACGGCCGGGACCAGAAGCTGACCCTGAACGAGGACGGCACCCTGACGGTCAACGCCATGGACCGCTTCTCGGAGAAGGTGTTCGACCCCGACGGCAAGCTGGTCGCCCACGAGGCAGGCATCAGGGGCTTCACGCTGGTCATCGACCTCAACGACCCGCAGGACCCTGAGGACGACGAGATCGTCAGCGAGACGGTCACCATGGACCACGGCCTGCGTGGCTTCGGCGAACGCGACCTCTGCAGCGACATCGACGACTTCCTGGCCTGAGCCGGGCCGGGCACGACGTAGGGCGCCTCCCGGCCGGGAGACGCCCTACGTCGTGGGTATGCCGCGTGGGTCAGTCCTTGATCTCGGCGATCACGGCGCCGTTGGTCACCGTCTGGCCGACCTCGGCGAGCAGGCCGGTGATGGTGCCGGCCTTGTGCGCGTTGATCGGCTGTTCCATCTTCATCGCCTCGAGGACGACGACGAGCTCGCCGGCGGCTACTTCCTGGCCCTCCTCGACGGCGATCTTGACGATGGTGCCCTGCATGGGGGCGGTGAGGGAGTCGCCGGACGCGGCGGCGCCGGTCTTGGAACCACCGGAGCGGCGTGGGGCCTTCTTCTTGGCGGCTGCGGAGCCGCCGCCGAGGGAGAGTCCGCCCGGCAGGACGACTTCGAGCCGCTTGCCGCCGACCTCCACGACGACGCTCTGGCGCTCGCCGGCCTCCTCGGTGGCCTGGGCGACGACGCCCGCGTAGGCCTCGATCTGGTTGTCGAACTCGGTCTCGATCCAGCGCGTGTGCACCGAGAACGGTTTGTCGCCCTCGGGGGCGAAGGCGGGGTCGGACACGATCACTCGGTGGAACGGCAGGACGGTGGGCATGCCGTCGACGGTGAACTCGGCCAAGGCGCGACGCGAGCGTTCCAGCGCCTGGTGCCGGTCGTGACCGGTCACGATGAGCTTGGCCAGCATCGAGTCGAAGGCCCCGCCGATGACGTCACCGGCGACGACACCGGAGTCGAGGCGCACCCCCGGGCCGGAGGGCGGCTCGAAGACGGCGACGACACCGGGGGCTGGCAGGAAGCCACGCCCCGCGTCCTCGCCGTTGATCCGGAACTCGAAGGAGTGGCCGGTCGGTGCCGGGTCGTCGTAGCCGAGCGCCTCACCGTTCGCGATGCGGAACTGCTCGCGGACGAGGTCGATGCCGGTGACCTCCTCGGTCACCGGGTGCTCGACCTGCAGCCGGGTGTTGACCTCGAGGAAGGAGATGGTGCCGTCCTGCCCGACGAGGAACTCGCAGGTCCCGGCGCCGGTGTAGCCGGCCTCGGTCAGGATGGCCTTGGACGCCCGGACGAGCTCGGCGTTCTGCTCGTCGGACAGGAAGGGCGCGGGGGCCTCCTCGACGAGCTTCTGGTGGCGGCGCTGCAGCGAGCAGTCGCGGGTCGAGACGACGACGACGTTGCCGTGGGTGTCGGCCAGGCACTGGGTCTCGACGTGGCGTGGCTTGTCGAGGTAGCGCTCCACGAAGCACTCGCCGCGACCGAACGCCGCGACCGCCTCACGGGTGGCCGAGTCGAACAGCTCGGGGATCTCCTCGATGGTGCGGGCGACCTTCAGGCCGCGACCGCCACCGCCGAAGGCCGCCTTGATGGCCACCGGGAGGCCGTGCTCCTTGGCGAAGGCGACGATCTCGTCCGCGGTGTCCACCGGGTCAGCGGTGCCGGGCACGAGCGGTGCGTTGGCGCGGGCGGCGATGTGCCGTGCCTTGACCTTGTCGCCGAGGGAGTCGATGGCGGCGGGGGAGGGGCCGATCCACCGCAGCCCGGCGTCCATGACGGCCTGGGCGAAGGAGGCGTTCTCGGCGAGGAAGCCGTAGCCGGGGTGGACGGCGTCGGCGCCGGCCTTGCGGGCCACTTCGAGCAGCTTCTCCTGCACGAGGTAGGAGTCACCGGGGGTCGTGCCGCCGAGGGCGTAGGCCTCGTCGGCGACCTTGACGTGCAGGGCATCGCGGTCCGGATCGGCATAGACCGCAACGGAACCGATGCCGCTGTCCGCGCACGCGCGCGCGATGCGAACGGCGATCTCGCCACGGTTGGCAATGAGAACCTTGGAGATCGGCTTCGTCGTCGACTCGGAAATGGGCGCCATGCGCGGGAGCCTAGCCCGTTTCCCCGACGGCACTGCCACCCACCGGGTGTGGCCTCGCCCACCCGCAGGGTCTGGTGTCGCCCACCCGCAGGGTCTGGTGTCGCCCACCCGCGGGGGTGTTCAGCGGAGGACGCCACCCACCTTCGACCAGGTGTAGTGACCGCCGCGGCCGTCGTAGGCGTACAGGGCGTTGTCGGTCCCACGCCCGAGCACGACGTAGCTCGTGGAGGAGCGGCTGGTCACGGCCGGCGCACCGCTCAGCAGCCCACCGATCGCGGTGACGAAGGTGGCCTGGATGATCACCGGCGTCTGGCCGTTCCGGCTGACCATGACGGGCTGGGGGCCCTGGGCCACCGCTGGCCCTGACCACGTCAGGCGACCGAGGTTGGTGAATCCGCGCGCGACGCCGGTCGCCGAGAGCACGACGCGGAAGAGCTGCCCGTTGGTGCCTCGCACGACCACCGAGACGGTCCCGGCGGTGCGGTCCGCGCTCGCGGCGGGCGCTGCGGACAGCACGCCGCCGACCTTGGTCCAGGGGGTCCAGCCAGAGCCGTCCCACCGGATCCGGGACAGGACATCTCCGGTCGTGCGGGCGACGATGTCGATCGTGCCGGTGCTCAGGGAGGCGGCGGAAGGAGCGCTGGTCAGCTCACCGCCGACGTCCTCCCACGCGTGGTAGGCGCCGCCGGTGGAGTACGTGTGCAGGAGGTGCCCGTTGTTGCCCTTGGCGAACAGGTCGACCCGTGAACCGCCCCAGGTCACCGCTGTCGGGGCCGAGGCGATGGTGCCGGGGATGGCGGTGAAGCCACTGAAGGCTCCACCGCCGGCCGCCTGGTTGGTGTAGTAGACGCGGTCGTCAGTCCCACGCACGAAGGCCGTCACCTGTGATCCGCGCAGCACCGTGGCGACTCCGCTGGGGGAGACGTCCAGACCGGGGGACCACGTCGGGGCGGCCGGCGCGACCGGGTCGACCCGCGAGATACGGTCATTCCCGCCGCCGTTGCTGGTGCTGACGTAGACCGACCCGCCGGTGGCGCTCTGGACGGTGCGGATCCGGCCGATCGTGTCGTCGAGCTGGCTCATCTGCTCGTTGCCGATCACGCGCCCGTCGGGCGTCATCGAGAGCACCCGGACGCCCTCGTTCTTCAGCTCGGCGACGGCCAAGGCGCCTTCCCACCGACCCCAGGCCGCCCCAGTGAGGAAGGTCGCTCCGCTCGTGGCGACCGTGGGCCTGCCGGACCGCCACATCGCGCGAATCGCCGCAGGGTACGTGACGGTGTCGGTCATCGGGACCGACTGGTCGTAGTTGTGCGTGGCACCGTCCGGGTCCCAGCCGTAGTTGCCACCGCGGCGCAGCAGGTTGACCTCGTCGTCGACGTCCGGCCCGTGCTCGGCGCTCCACATCTGGGAGGTGCCCGGGCGCAGGGCCAGGCCCTGCACGTTGCGGTGCCCGTACGTGTAGATGAACCGGGCTCGGCCACCCCTGCTGTAGAAGGGGTTGTTGGTGGGTGCCGTGCCGTTCCGGTTGACCCGCAACGTCTTGCCACCCAGGGAGGTCAGGCTCTGTGGGGCCGGCCCGGTGATCGCGTCACCGGTCCCGATGTGGAGCGTGCCGTCCGGCGCGTTGCGCAGCCGGCACCCGCCGTGCTGCCCCGTCGTGATGGGTATGCCGGTCAGCACGGGGGAGCCGCTGCGGGACGCCGAGGTGCCATTGGCAGCGAGGACCCAGCGCAGCACGCGGATGTCCACCGGTGAGGTGCCGGCGCCCTTGTAGGCTTGACACGTGTAGTAGGTGCGGTTGGTTGCGAACGAGGGATGCAGGGTGAGCCCCATGAGGCCCGACTCCGATCCGACGAACAGGTCCGACTGGTTGGTCGCGACGGTCTGCACCGAGCCGTTGGTTCGGCGCAGCTTCGTGCTGCCGCCGCGTTCGGTGAACAGCACCGACCCGTCCGGGAGAACGGCCAGGTCCCAAGGGATGGTCAGGCCGGTGGTCAGGGTGGTCACCTGGACGCCTGGGGCGGGCTGTGCCGCCGCGGCGGCCTGAGGTGCCACCGCGGGCGTGACCAGGCAGGCCGTCGACGCGAGCCCTGCACACAGCCGCACTGCGACCGTGCGAACTTCAACCTGACGAACTGCGACCGTGCGAACCGCAACCGAACGAACAGAGTCCATGCTTGGGACGGTACCCTCGCGCCGCGACCCATGCCTGTTGTGAGAGCGCTCTTCCTCGCGCCATAGGGTGGCGCCATGAGCGGTGACGACACGCGGTCGGTGCGGGAGATCGAAGAGGGCGTGCAGCGGGACTTCTCGGGGGCGATGTCCTACGGCGACTACCTGGGACTGGACCAGCTCCTCGCGGCGCAGCACCCCCGGAGCCAGCCGGCCCAGCACGACGAGCTGCTCTTCATCATCCAGCACCAGACCTCCGAGCTGTGGCTCAAGCTGATGCTGCACGAGCTGCGCTCGGCCCGGGCCCTGCTCACCACCGACGAGCTCGCCCCGGCGCTCAAGCGGCTGGCGCGGGTCAAGCGCATCCAGGAGGTCCTCACGGACCAGTGGTCGGTGCTGGCCACGCTGACGCCGAGTGAGTACGCCGAGATCCGGCCCTTCCTGGCCACCAGCTCGGGCTTCCAGTCCTGGCAGTACCGCGCCGTCGAGTTCCTGCTGGGCAACAAGAACGCCGACATGGTGACCGTGTTCGAGCACGACCCGACTGCGCGCGACCTGCTCGCCGAGCTGCTGGTCGAGCCGAGCCTCTACGACGAGTTCCTGCGCTACCTCGCCCGCCGCGGGTATGCCGTGCCCGCCGAGCTGCTCGAGCGCGACTTCACCCAGCCCTACCGGGAGAACGAGGGGCTCGTCGACACCTTCGCCTCGGTCTACGCCCGGCCGAGCGAGCACTGGGGCGTCTACGAGACCTGCGAGGAGCTCGTGGACCTCGAGGACAACTTCCAGCAGTGGCGGTTCCGGCACCTGCAGGTGGTCACCCGCACGATCGGCCACAAGAAGGGCACCGGCGGCTCGTCCGGCGTCGACTTCCTGCGTCGTGCCCTCGACCTGACCTTCTTCCCCGAGCTCTACTCGGTGCGCACCCGCGTCTGACGCGGGCCACCCGGCTACCGCTGAGGCGGTCCGTCGATGCCGCCGTCCAGCTACGGCAGCCAGCCCGCGCCGCCGCCGCCGACCCCGCGGYATACGACTCCAGGGGCACTCTGTCGTCCGCCCACGCCTTGATGACCGGGGCCATCACGCGCCAGCACTCCTCGGCGGCGTCGCCGCGCACGGTGAGCAGCTGGCTGCCGTCGAAGATCTGCGCCAGCACCTCGCCGTAGGGCTGCATGCGCGGTGCGGCGAGGCTGGCGGTGAGGGTCTTCTGCTCGAGGTCGACCGGATCGCCCTCGGCGTTCATGGTCAACGTGAGCGAGACGGCGCCGGGCTTGAGGTCGATGGTCAGCAGGTCACCGGCGGAGCCGCCCGCGAACCCGGTGGGCAGGTGCGGGACGTCACGGAAGTGGGCGACGATCTGCTTGCGCGGCACGCCCATGGCCTTGCCGCTGCGCAGCACGAACGGCACGCCGGCCCATCGCTGGTTGGCCACCTCGAGGGTGACCTGGGCGAGCGTCTCGGTGGACCGTGCGGGGTCGACGCCCTCCTCCTTGGCGTAGTCCGGCACCGTCCGGCGACCGAGCGTCCCCTCGGTGTAGCGCGCCCGCCGGGAGGACCGCTTGGGTGAGCCGCCCCAGACCTTCGTGGCGCGCAGCACCTGGGCCTTCTGGTCCTGCAGCTCCCGGGCGTCGAGGGCGGCGATCGACTCCATGGCGAACAGCGCCAGCACCTGGAGCAGGTGGCTCTGCAGCATGTCCTTCAGCGCCCCCGCGCCGTCGTAGTAGCCCGCCCGTCCCTCGAGGGCGAGGTCCTCGTCGTAGACGATCTCGACCCGCTCGATGTGCTCGGCACTCCAGATCGGGGCCAGCACGCGGTTGGCGAAACGAAGGCCCACGAGGTTGAAAACCGTTGCGACGCCGAGGAAGTGGTCGATGCGGAAGATGTCCTCCTCCGGCACCACCTTGTGCAACAGCGCGTTGAAGTGCACCGCCGACGCGTGGTCGGTGCCGAACGGCTTCTCCAGGGCGAGCCGGGTGACCTCGGGCAGGTCGACGTGCTGGAGCAGCTCGCAGACCTTCATGGTCACCTGCGGGGGCAGCGCGAAGAAGATGACCAGGGGACCGTCACCGCAGCCCGCCACCAGCTCGCGCAGCGCCGCCTCGTCCAGCAGATCGGTCTTGACGTATGCCGTGCGCTTCGTGACCGCGCTGGTCAGCTCGGTTGTGGATGGGCGTGGCGCCGGTGGCTTGGTTTCGGCGAGGGAGTCCTTCACGCGGGCCTTCCACTGGGCGGCGGTGAAGTCCACCCGATCGGCGCCGACGACCCGGACCCGGCGATCCGGCTCGACCGCGAGCAGGCTGGCCAGGCCGGGCAGGAGCAGCCTCTTGGTCAGGTCGCCCCCGGCGCCGAGGATGAGCAGGGTCGTCTCCGGTGCAGTCGGCATGCCGTGCAGCATTACACGGGGCCCACGCACCCGGCATACTCCCTCAGCATGACCAGCCACGAGGGCCCACGCGACCGCGCGCCGGCGCCACGGGTCATCCACACCGCGCAGGCCCTGGTCGACGAGGTGGTCGTGGTCGAGGCGCTGCCGGTGCGTGGCGGCAACGCGGTGGCGCAGTCCTATGCCCGCTATGCGGGGGGAGCGGTCAACATCCTCGTGGCCGCTGCGCGTTCCGGGGCCCAGGCCGTCCTGGCAGGGGCGGTGGGCACGGGTGCCAACGGCGACCTCGTCCGTTCGGCACTCGCGGCCGAAGGAGTCGCCGTGAGCAGCCCACCCGTGACCGACCTCGACACCGGGATCTGCTTCGTCATGGTCGAGCCCAGTGCGGAACGCACCTTCGTGACGACCCAGGGCGCCGAGCGACGGATCAGCGTCGAGTCCCTGCAGACCTCGTCACCGGTGGCGGGCGACCTGGTCTGCGTCAGTGGCTTCTCGCTCGTCGGTCGCACCCGGGACCCGTTGGTGGAGTGGCTCGACGGCCTGGTGGCCGGTGTGGTCGTCGTCCTCGACCCGGGTGCGGCCTTTGCGGACCTCCCCGAAGAGCTGCAGCAGCACGTGCTCTCCCACACGAGCGTCTGGACGAGCAACGCACAGGAGGCCGAGCAGCTCACCGGGCATGCCGACCCCGCGGCCTCGGTGGAGGCGCTGACAGGGCGCCTCCCTGCGGGTGCCGTCGCGATCGTGCGCGACGGGCCCAAGGGCTGCCACCTGCGCGAGGGTCGCCGCACGGCATACCTGCCGGGGTATCCGCAGGAGGCGGTCGACACGAACGGCGCGGGAGACACCCACACCGGGGTGCTCGTCGCGTGCCGCGCAGCCGGTGCGGACTGGGAGACAGCGGCGAGGCGAGCCAACGCGGCAGGGGCGATCAAGGTGACCCGGCGCGGCCCGGCGACCGCACCGACTCCCGCCGAGATCGACAGGTTCTTGGATGAGCAGGGCCTCGACGAGCAGGGTCTCGCGGGTCGGGTCACCTAGCGCCAGGCGCCCGCGACCTCCGTGGCGGCCAGCCAGCTGGCGCCCGCGCAGACGAGGACGAACGTGCCGTTCCAGACGACGGTCGGGACGTGGGTGAGCGACGCGAGGACCGCGGGGTCGCTCGTGCGGTTGCGCGTCCGCAGCACGGCGCCGAGGTGCCGCCAGGCCCCCACCAGCAGCACGATCCCGGACCCCACGAGGACCTGGGCCTGCACCGAGTCGTCGCGCCACCACCACAGGGCGCCGGTGGCGCCGAGCGCCGCCAGCATCACCGCCGCCGTGAGCAGCGAGCGCACCCGGACGAGCGCGACGAGCAGGACGACGGCGACCAGGGTGAGGGCCGGCGCCGCCCACCCGCGACCCGCGGTCCAGACCAGCGCCGCACCCACCACGGCCGGCGCGGGGTAGCCGGCCCAGGTCGAGAGGACGCGCCCSGGGCCACGCGTCGGCCCGACGGTGACCGCGTGCCCGGACATGTCGCCGCGCAGCACGAACCCGGTGAAGCGACGTCCCACAGCCAGACCCACCATGGCGTGGCCGAGCTCGTGGACCAGCGTGACGGCCAGCCGCAGGACCTGCCAGACGGCCGGCACGGCCACCACGAGGAGGGCTGCCACGAGGGCAACGGTCACGGCGGGAGCGCTCATCGCGACGTCGCCCGACACCGGCTCGATCCGGCTGCGTACCTGTTCCCAGTCCACGGCGGCGAACCTAGCCGAGCCGCCTGTGCTCCTACCTTCCGGGGATGCGGTGGGCCTCGACCAGCTGGTCGTACAGCGCGTCGAGGCGCTGGTCGACGGAGCGGCGGGCCGGGTCCGCGTCGTGCCAGTCGACGATCTCCTGCGCCCCCTGTCGGAACGGCACCCGGGCGCTCCAGCCCGGCACGAGCGTGCGGATCTTGCTGTTGTCGAACACCATCGAGTGCGCCTTGTCGCCCAGCAGGCTGTCGCCGAACTCCTCGTCCACGGCGGCAATGGCGTCGGACGGCACGTGCACGAGGTGTGGCTCCACGCCGGCGGCCTCGGCGATGTCTGCGTAGATCCGGTTCCAGGTCGGAGCCTCGTCGCCGGTGATGTGGAACGCCTCGCCGATCGCCTCCCGCCGGCCCAGCAGCCCGACGAAGGCCCTCGCGAAGTCGGTGTGGTGGGTGATGGTCCACAGCGAGGTGCCGTCGCCGTGCACCACGACGGGTTTGCCCTGCCGCATCCGCTCGACCAGGGTCCAACCGCCCTCGAACGGCGGCAGGGTGTGGTCGTAGGTGTGCGACGGCCGCACGATCGTCATCGGCAGCCTGGTTGCCCGGTAGGCCCCGACGAGCAGGTCCTCGCAGGCGATCTTGTCGCGCGAGTACTCCCAGAACGGGTTGCGCAGGGGAGTGGACTCGGTGACCGGGAGGCGCGACGGCGGAGTCTGGTAGGCCGACGCCGAGCTGATGAAGACGTACTGCCCGGTGCGCGGCGCGAACTGGTCGAGCTGCTGCTGCACCTGGTCCGGCGTGAACGACAGGAAGTCGACGACCACGTCGAAGTCGCGCTCGCCGACGGCGTCCCGCACGGCCTCGGCGTCCCGCACGTCAGCGGTCAGCGCCTCGGCGTCAGGATGGGCCGGGTGTGTGGTGCTCGTGCCCCGGTTGAGGATCGTGACCTCGTGTCCCTGCTCAAGGGACTGCGCGACGCAGGCCGAGCTGATGACGCCGGTACCGCCGATGAAGAGAACGCTCTGACTGGCCATGTCGCGAGCCTAGGCCGCCGATCCGCGTCCGGCAGGTCAGGCCAGGCGGTCGAGGTCCGCGCGACAGCGACGCTCGAACTCCCCGAGCTCGGTGATGGCGTCCTCGAGGTCGCGGCGCCGCTGCTCGAGGTCGCTGCGGCGCTCGTCGATCTGGTCCAGGACGTACTCGAGCTGGCTGGCCTTGCCCCGTGGCCGGTCGTAGAGGTCGATGATCGTGCGGATCTCCTCGAGCGGGAAGCCGAGTCGCTTGCCCCGCAGGATCAGCGCGAGCCGGGTGCGGTCGCGGCGGTGGTAGATCCGGACGGTGCCCCGTCGCTCGGGCGTGATCAGGCCCAGGTCCTCGTAGTGCCGCACCGTCCGGTGGGTGACGCCGAACTCGGCCGCGATCTCGCGGATCGTCCAGGTCTCCTGGACGCGCTCGGCGAGGGCGCTGGAGGTCGGGGCTGGCATACCCGTGAGTATTGCTTTACGTTTACGTCAACGTCAAGCACCACCACACCCACGGTATGCCGCGCGGCCGGGAGCACGACCTCGATCAGGTCCGTCTCGGCGCGCACCACGAAGGAGAGACGATGTTCGAGCTGAGCAAGGAGCACGAGGACTTCCGCAAGGTCGTCCGGGAGTTCGCCGAGGCAGAGGTCGAGCCGCACATCGCCAAGTGGGACAAGGACCACCACTTCCCGAGCGACCTCGTCCCCAAGATGGGCGAGCTGGGGCTGTTCGGCCTCGTCGTGCCCGAGGAGTTCGGCGGGATGGGCGACGACGGCGACTTCACCTCGCTCTGCGTCGCCATCGAGGAGCTCGGCCGGGTCGACCAGTCCATCGGCATCACCCTGTCTGCCGGCGTGGGCCTGGGCATCAACCCGATCCTGACCTACGGCAGCCAGGAGCAGAAGGAGCGCTTCCTGCCCGACCTCGTGGCCGGTCGCGCGCTCGCCGGCTTCGGCCTCACCGAGCCCGATGCCGGGTCCGACGCCGGAGCCACACGCACCAAGGCGGTCCGTGAGGGCGACGAGTGGGTCGTCAACGGGTCCAAGGCGTTCATCACCAACTCGGGCACCGACATCACTTCTGTGGTCACCGTGACCGCCCGCACCGGCACCAACGACGACGGCTCCGCGCAGCTCAGCGCGATCATGATCCCTTCCGGGACACCGGGATTCACCGTCGAACCGGCCTACGACAAGCTCGGCTGGCACGCCTCCGACACGCACGGCCTGACCTTCGAGAACTGCCGCGTCCCGGCAGGGAACCTCCTGGGCAACGAGGGCGAGGGGTTCAAGCAGTTCCTCAAGACCCTCGACGACGGCCGCATCGCCATCTCGGCCCTCGCGGTCGGCATGAGCCAGCGGATGCTCGAGGAGACCACCGAGTACGCCAAGACCCGCAAGGCGTTCGGCAAGCCGATCGGCGTCAACCAGGGCGTGTCCTTCCAGATCGCCGACCTCGCCGTCATGGTCGAGGCCTCGCGCCAGCTGACCTACAAGGCCGCCTGGCTCAAGGACGAGCTGGAGCACGGCCGCCGCTCGGTCAAGGAGGTCAAGCAGGCCGCCGCGATCTGCAAGCTCTACTCCACCGAGGCGGCCGTCACCGCGACCCGCATCGCCACCCAGGTCTTCGGCGGCAACGGCTTCATGGAGGAGTACCCCGTGGCCCGGTTCTACCGCGACGCCAAGATCCTCGAGATCGGCGAGGGCACCTCCGAGGTGCAGCGCATGGTCATCGCGCGCCACCTCGGCCTGCCGACCGCGTGAGCGCCGGAGTGCGAGAGGGTATGCCGGTGACCTCCACCCCTTCGTCCGTCCCGACCGAGCCCACCGGCCAGCCCCCCTTCGCCGTGGGCGGTGACAGCGGCACCGACCCCAAGGTGACCGACGTCCGGGAGCGGCTCGCCGCGGCATACCTGGCCTCGGCGGTCGCGCCGGAGAAGGCGCAGGCCAAGCTGGACTCGCAGGGCAAGCTGTACGTCCGCGACCGGATCGCGATGCTGTTCGACGAGGGCAGCTTCGTCGAGGACGCGCGGTACGCCAACGCCACGGCGAAGGGCCTGCCGGCGGACGGCGTGGTCACGGGGCGTGGCACGGTCGACGGGCGACCGGCGGTCGTCATCGCCAACGACCCGACCGTGAAGGCCGGGTCGTGGGGAGCGCGGACGGTCGAGAAGATCGTGCGGGCCACCGAGATGGCGCTGCGCGAGGAGCTGCCGGTCTTCTGGTTCGTCGACTCCGCGGGTGCCAGGATCACCGACCAGGTCGAGATGTTCCCCGGACGCCGCGGCGCCGGTCGCATCTTCCACAACCAGGTCGCGCTGTCGGGCAAGGTGCCGCAGATCTGCTGCCTGTTCGGGCCGAGTGCCGCGGGCGGTGCCTACATCCCGTCCTTCACGGACCTGATCATCATGGTCGAGGGCAACGCATCGATGTACCTCGGCAGTCCTCGCATGGCGGAGATGGTCGTGGGAGAAAAGGTCTCGCTCGAGGACATGGGTGGTGCGCGGATGCACTGCACGGTCTCCGGTGTGGGCGACCTGCTCGTCGCCGACGACACCGAGGCCATCGAGATGGCGCGGCTGTACTTCTCCTACCTGCCCGCCAACTGGCGCTCTGACCTGCCGTCCTACGCGCCGGAGGAGCCCTCGACGCCGCTCACGCGGCATACCGTGCCCGAGCGCGAGAGCCAGCCCTTCGACATCCACGAGGTCATCGACGGTCTCGTCGACGACGAGTCGTTCTTCGAGGTCAAGCCGCTGTTCGCGCCCGAGCTCGTCATCGGGTTCGGCCGGATGTCGGGTGAGACCGTCGGCATCGTCGCCAACAACTCCATGGTCAAGGGCGGGGTGCTGTTCACCGACAGCGCCGACAAGGCTGCGCGGTTCATCTGGCTCTGTGACGCCTACTCGATCCCGCTGATCTACCTCGCCGACGTCCCGGGCTTCATGATCGGGTCGGAGGTCGAGCGCGGCGGCATCATCCGGCACGGTGCCAAGATGGTGCACGCGGTGTCCTCGGCCACCGTCCCCCAGTTCTGCGTGATCGTCCGCAAGGCCTACGGGGCCGGGCTCTACGCGATGGGCGGTCCCGGCTTCGGCCCCGACGCCACCATCGCGTTGCCGACCGCACGGATCGCCGTCATGGGCCCGGAAGCGGCCGTCAACGCCGTCTACGCGAACAAGATCGCGGCGATCGAGGACCCTGCCGAGCGCGAGCAGTTCGTGCAGGACATGCGGCGCGAGTACGAAGAGGACGTCGACCTCGAGCGGCTCGCCGCCGATCTGGTCCTGGACCAGATCATCGAGGCAGACGCGCTGCGTGCCGAGCTGCTGCTGCGGCTGCGCTACGCCAAGACGCGCGACCGCCACTTCGCGACCAAGCGCCGCGACATCCCCCCGGTCTAGGTCTGCTGCTGGCCCCGAGCGTCAGGCGCGCTCGCCCTGGGCGCCTCGGTGCGCCGAGCTGCGCAGGTCGTGCCACGCCAGTCCGACCTCAATGAGCAGCTCGCGCAGCAGCGGCAGCGAGAGACCGACCACGTTGCTCGGATCACCCTCGATGCTCGTGACGTAGGGGCCGCCGAGCCCGTCGAGGGTGAAGGCCCCGGCCACGCGCAGGGGCTCGCCCGTCTCGACGTAGGCCTCGATCTCGTCGTCGGTCAGCTTGGCGAAGTGCACGGTGGTGGACGCCGTGGCCCCGAGCGTGGCGCCCGTCCCGCCCTGGGCCTCGTCGCGGGTGTCGACGACCCAGTGGCCGGTGTGCAGGATGCCGGAGCGGCCGCGCATCTGGCGCCACCGCGACCTGGCCTCCGCCGCGGACGCGGGCTTGCCGTGGATCGCACCGTCGAGGTCGAGGACCGAGTCGCACCCGATGATGATCGCGTCGTCGATCTGGTCGGCCACGTCCTCGGCCTTGGCACGCGCAAGGACGAGCGCGACGTCCTCGGCGACCAGCTCGCCGTAGGTCTCCAGCGCCGCCGCGGTCACGGCTGCCTCGTCGACCGAGCTCACGACGACGCTGGGCTCCAGCCCCGCGGCGGCGAGCAGTCGGCGGCGAGCGGGGGAGGCGGAAGCGAGCACGAGGGAGGTCACGAGGCGAGGCTACCCATCCGCGGCGCCCACACGGCATACCCGCTGGTCGTCAGCCGAGCTGGTCGTCGACGAAGCACCAGCGCCAGGACTCGCCGGGCTCGAAGCTGCGCATCACGGGATGGTCGGTCTCACGGAAGTGGGCCGACGCGTGCTTCTGGGGCGAGGAGTCGCAGCACCCGACGTGGCCGCAGTCCAGGCACAGTCGCAGGTGCACCCACGTCGTGCCGTCGCGGAGGCACTCCTCGCACCCGTGCGGGCTGGTCGGCGCCACGAACCGGTCGTGGTGGTCGGCGAGGTGCTCGCACTCGTCCTCGGGGCGCTCCGGGGGCAGCAGCGGGTCCTCGCGCAGCTCGTCGGAGCGCTCCTCGATCCGGTCGAGCATCGACTCCTCGATGTCGAGCTGGGCGAAGACGTGACCCAGCACCTCCTGGTCGACGGTGCCCGCGTCGCGGATCCGCAGGAGCTCGGCGCGCTCGGCCCCCAGCATGATGAGGCGCACCCGGCGGTAGGTCGCGCTGGGCGTCTCGACCGCGTCGGCGCGCCCCTGGCCGAGCCGTTCCCAGACGATGTTGGTGCGGTTCTCTGCGCGCCGGCGCAGGGTCTCGATGACGTCGTCCTCGACGTCGTGGTGCTCCTCGAGCGCCTTGAGGCCGGCCGCGACCGACGACTGGAGGATGGTCGCCTCCTGCAGGGCGTCCTCCCGCGGATCGGGGCCGCGCACGCCGAGCGCTCGCGCGAGCCAGGGCAGCGAGAGCCCTTGCAGGAGCAGGGTTGCCACGGTCACCGTCATCGCGGCCAGTACCAGGGTCGACCGCTGGGGGGTCTCCTCCGGCAACGTGAAGGCCGCGGCGAGGGTCACCACACCCCGCATGCCCGCCCAGGAGATGACCCCGGCTGCCCTCGGGTGGAACTTGCCGTCGCCCCTCGGGAGCTTGGCCTGCAGCAGCTTGAACGGGAAGACCCAGATCGGTYGCAGCACCACCACCGTGGCCAGGACGGCCAGGCACACCAGGATCACCCGGCCCCACCCCGGGCCGGTCTGGCCGGCGTCCTCGACCAGCCTGCGCATCTGCATGCCGAGCATGAGGAACACGACGTTCTCGAGGATGAACTGGATGGTCGTCCAGTTGATCCGCTCGCTCAGCCGCGACGAGGCGTTCTGGATGATCGGCGACTTGTGTCCCAGGAGCAGACCCGCGACGACCACGGCCAGCACTCCCGAGCCGTGGTAGTGCTCAGCGGGCAGGTAGGCGAGGTAGGGGACGATGAACGAGATGGACGTGTCGATGGCCGACTCGGTGACCTTGCGACGCACGAAGGCGATGACGACGGCGACGAGGACCCCGAAGCCGACTCCGAGGACCACCGCACGGCCGAAGTCGAAGGCCACCGAGCCCATCGTCACCTTGTCGGCGTGCTCGCCGGAAGCCACCGCGGCCGCGGCGAGCGGGAAGGCCGCGATGGCGGTGCGCAACGAGACCAGCGCCGTCGCGTCGTTGACCAGCGACTCGCCCTCGAGGATCGTCACGATCCGCCTGGGCAGCCCGATCCGTCTCGCCACTGCTGTCGCGGCCACCGCATCCGGTGGCGCCACGATCGCCCCGAGCGCGAACGCCACCGCGAACGGGACCCCGAGCAGCCACCACGTCACGAGGCCGACGCCCCCGGCGGTGAACAGGACGAGCCCCACGGACAGGCCCAGGATGGGTTGCCAGTTGGCGCGGAAGTCCACGAGCGAGGTGCGGATCGCCGCGGCATACAGCAGGGGCGGCAGCAGGCCGACCAGCACGACCTCGGAGCTCAGCTCCGGCTCGGGGATGAACGAGACGTAGCTGATCGCGACACCCACGACGAGCAGCGCGAGGGGCGCGGCGACGCGCCAGCGCTGCGCGAACCCCGCGACGACGATGACGGTGGCGATGATGGCGACGATCGCGCCGGCAGTTTCCACGCGCACATCTTCGCAGGCACCCTCGGGTATGCCGGGTGGCGGGCGTCAGCGGGCGGCCCACCACCAGTGGTGGGCCGCCGCTCGGAAACCCTGGCCCAGGGTGCGGTCAGCCGAGCTCGCCCAGCACCGCCTCGCGCAGCGTGTCGAGGCCGACGCCACCGATGTCGAGCGCCCGGCGGTGGAAGTCCTTGAGCGAGAACGCCTCTCCCTCGCGCTCCTCGACCTGGTCGCGCAGCTGCATCCAGAGCCGCTCACCGATCTTGTAGGAGGGTGCCTGCCCGGGCCAGCCGAGGTAGCGGTCGAGCTCGAACCGCAGCCATGCCTCGCCCTGGTTGGCGTGGTCGGTGAGGTACTGCCAGGCCTTGTCGTAGGTCCACTCGCCGCCGCCGACCTCGGCCGGCGCCTCGAACCCGCAGTGGACGCCGATGTCGATGACGACGCGCGCGGCGCGCAGCGACTGGCTGTCGAGCAGCCCCATCTTGTTGCCCGGGTCGTCCATGTAGCCGAGCTCGTCCATGAGCCGCTCCGCGTAGAGCGCCCAGCCCTCACCGTGACCGGAGGTCCAGGCGAACATCCGCCGCCACTTGTTGAGCAGCTCCGACCGGAAGACCGTCTGGGCGACCTGGAGGTGATGCCCCGGCACGCCCTCGTGGTAGACGGTCGTGAGCTCCTTCCAGGTGCCGAACTCGGTCACGCCCTTGGGGACCGACCACCACATGCGTCCAGGCCGGGAGAAGTCCTCGGAGGGGCCCGTGTAGTAGATGCCACCCGTCTGGGTGGGCGCGATGAGGCACTCGATGGTGCGCACCGGGTCAGGGATGTCGAAGTGCGTGGCGGCGAGGTTGGCGATGGCCTCGTCGGCGCGCTCCTGCATCCACGCCTTGAGCTCGTCGGTGCCGTGCAGCTGGTAGGCCGGGTCGGCATCGAGCGCGGCGATGGCCTCCTTGACGGTGCTGCCCGGCTTGATCTGCTCGGCGACCTGCTCCATCTGCGCCGTGATCCGCTCGACCTCCTGCTGGCCCCAGGCGTAGGTCTCGGCGAGGTCGACCCTGGCGCCGAGGAACGAGCGGGACAGCAGGGAGTACCGCTCCTGGCCGCAGGCGTCCGCCAGGGGTGCGTCGTCGAGCAGGTGGTCCTTGAGCCAGGTGCCGAGCTCGGTGTAGGCCGACGCCGCGCGCGCGGCCGCCGTCGCGAGCGAGTCCCGGGTCGCCTCGGCGAGCTCTCCGGCCCCGTCGTCCCCGCTGAGCCTGGCGTCCTCGACGAGCTTGGCGAAGTACCCGTCGTCCGCGACGAGGTCGACGCACTGCTGGATGCAGGCCTCCACCTGGCGTCGCGGCGCGACGTTCCCCTTCGCCGAGGCGGCGAGGAGGCTCTCCTGCCAGCCGGCGAGGGCGCCGGGCACCCGCTCGAGGCGTCGGCTGATGACTCCCCAGTCCTCGTCGGTGGCCGTGGGCATGAGGTCGAAGCAGCCGCGGACCTCCTGCAGGGGGGAGGCGATGACGTTGAGGGACATCTCGTCGAGCCCGGCCCGGTGGGTCTCCTCCGCGAGGCCGAGGCGCTCGCGCATGGCGGCCAGGGTGACCCGGTCGATCTCGTCGACGGGGTCCGCTCCGTCGAGCTGGGCGAGGGTGTCGGTCCGCAGGGCGGCGTGCGCCTCGTGGCCGGCGGGGGAGAAGTCGTCGAGCTCCTCGTCGTGACCGGCGATGCCGAGGTAGGTCGCCGTGATCGGGCTGAGCGCGACGAACTTCGCCAGGAAGTCGTCAGCGATGCGGTCGATGTCGGTGGCGGGTCGGGCTGCTGCAGTCGTCTCTGTGCTCACGCGAGCGAAGGTACCCCAGCGTCCTGACGGCGGCACCGGAATAACTCGTTGCCCTTCTCCCTAGGCTGGGCCCATGGCTGCACACCTGCTGTCGCTCAACGTCGGGCGCGCCGAACCCAGCACCGCCAAGAACGTCGGCGTGACCGGCATCGCGAAGCGGCCCGTCGAGTCCGCCCACCTGCGTGCTCCCGGACCCAAGCACGGCGGGCTGGGCAGCGGGGTCGAGGGCGACTTCCTCGGTGACACCCAGCACCACGGCGGCGACTACCAGGCGGTCTACGCGTTCGCCCGCGAGGAGCTCGACCGGTGGGCCGAGCAGCTGGGGCGGGCCCTGTCGAACGGCATGTTCGGGGAGAACCTCACCACCAGCGGTCTCGACGTCGACGGTGCGCTCGTCGGGGAGCGCTGGGCAGTCGGTGACGAGGTCGTGCTGGAGGTCTGTGGCCCGCGGATCCCGTGCGCCACCTTCGCCGCCCGGATGGGCGAGCGGGGCTGGGTCAAGCGGTTCAGCGACGTCGGACGCACCGGCGCCTACCTGTCCGTCGTGACGGGCGGGACGGTGCGGCCGGGGGACGCGATCGAGGTCGTGTCGCGACCCGCGCACGACATCACCGTGCCCGACACGTTCCGGGCGTTCATGGGTGACCTCGAGGTGGCCGAGCGGGTGCTGGCGGCCAACTGCCTGGTCGAGGTCGAGGCCGCGGAGCTGCGCGAGACCGTGGCACGGCGACGATCGGCCGGGTCCGAGCTCGACTGACCGAGGCGCCCTTCCCCGTCGGCGGCGCGAGGTCAGGAGGGCCAGGCGGAGGCGCGCCAGGCGCCTCGACCAGGGGTGAGCGGGCGGCGCACCGCTCGCTCGGGGGACGCCCACTGCGAGGTATGCCGCGGGGCCGGCGCCTCGACGCCGCCCGAGGCCGCGGACAGCACCGCCAGCAGCGCAGCCACCTCCTCGGGGGTCGCGTCGCCACGGACCAGCTTCAGTGGCCGCCGCTCCAGGTCGTCGTGCCCCTCGGTCACAGCGGGATGTTCCCGTGCTTCTTGGGCGGCAGGGTCTCGCGCTTGGTGCGCAGCGCCCGCAGGGCCTTGGTGACGTTCATCCGGGTGTTGCTCGGGGTGATCACGGTGTCGATGTAGCCGCGCTCGGCGGCGATGTAGGGGTTGGCCAGGGTGTCCTCGTACTCGGCGATGAACCGGGCGCGGGCCTCGTCGACGTTATCCCCGGCCTCGGCGGCCGCCGCGAGCTGCTTGCGGTAGAGGATGTTGACCGCCCCCTGGGCGCCCATCACGGCGATCTGCGCGGTCGGCCAGGCGAGGTTGATGTCGGCCCCGAGGTGCTTGGACCCCATCACGTCGTAGGCGCCACCGTAGGCCTTGCGGGTGATCACCGTGACCAGGGGGACCGTGGCCTCGGCGTAGGCGTAGATCAGCTTGGCCCCGCGCCGGATGATGCCGTCCCACTCCTGGTCGGTGCCCGGCAGGAAGCCGGGGACGTCGACGAAGGTCAGCACCGGCACGTTGAAGGCGTCGCAGGTCCGCACGAACCGGGCAGCCTTCTCGGAGGCGTCGATGTCGAGCGTGCCGGCGAACTGCATCGGCTGGTTGGCGACGACCCCGACCGAGCGCCCCTCGATCCGGCCGTAGCCCACGATCAGGTTGGGCGCGAACAGCGGCTGCACCTCGAGGAACTCGCCGTCGTCGACGACGTGCTCGATCACGGTCAGCATGTCGTAGGGCTGGTTGGCGTTGTCCGGGATCAGCGTGTCGAGCTCGCGGTCCTCGTCGGTGACCTCGAGCGAGGGCAGCTCGGCCGTGTCGTCCGCGAAGCTGGGCGGCTCCTCGAGGTTGTTCGAGGGGAGGTAGGACAGCAGCGCCTTGACGTACTCGATGGCGTCTTCCTCGTCGGTGCCCATGTAGTGCGCGACACCGGACTTGGTGTTGTGGGTCCGGGCGCCGCCGAGGTCCTCGAACGACACGTCCTCGCCGGTCACGGTCTTGATGACCTCGGGGCCGGTGATGAACATGTGCGAGGTCTGGTCGACCATGACGGTGAAGTCGGTGACGGCGGGGGAGTAGACGGCGCCGCCCGCGCACGGCCCCATGATCAGCGAGATCTGGGGGATCACGCCGGACGCGTGCACGTTGCGACGGAAGATCTCGCCGTACAGGCCGAGCGAGACGACGCCTTCCTGGATGCGCGCGCCGCCCGAGTCGTTGAGCCCGACCACGGGACAGCCGACCTTCATCGCGAAGTCCATGACCTTGCAGATCTTCTCGCCGAACACCTCGCCCAGCGACCCGCCGAACACGGTGAAGTCCTGCGCGAAGACGGCGATGGTGCGACCGTCGACGGTGCCGTAGCCCGTGACCACGCCGTCGCCGTAGGGCCGGTTGGCCTCCTGGCCGAACGCCACGGACCGGTGCCGGGCGTACTTGTCCATCTCGATGAACGAGCCCTCGTCGAGCAGCATCTCGAGGCRCTCGCGGGCGGTCTTCTTGCCCCGCGCGTGCTGCTTCTCGATGGCCCGCTCGGTCCCGGCGTGGGCGACCTCCGCGACGCGCCGCTTGAGGTCGGCCAGCTTGCCGGCCRTGGAGTGGATGTCGATGCCCGAGTCGGGGGCGGGAACGTCGGTGCCGCCGACCGAGAGCGGATCAGCGACGGAATCGGTGGTCTGCGCCATGCTGGCGAGCCTAGCCTTGCCTCCATGCGCGAATCGCTCGACCGTGAGGCATTGCACGAGGCGTTGGTCACGCCGGGTCAGCCGTGGACGGGAGTCGACGTCCACCCGACGCTCGGCTCCACCAACCTCGAGGCGGCCCGCCTCGCCCAGCTCTGGCGCGTGGTGGTGACCGACCACCAGCAGGCCGGTCGAGGGCGCCTCGGCCGGTCCTGGGACACCCCTGCCCACACCTCGGTCACGCTCTCGGTGCTGCTGCCCGCTCCCGACCAGGGGCGCGGCTGGCTGCCGCTCGCCACGGGTCTGGCGGTCCGCGACGCCCTGACGGAGGTCGCTGGTGTCGACAGCGCGCTCAAGTGGCCGAACGACGTCCTGCTGCCCGCGGACGACGACCGCAAGGTGTGCGGCATCCTCTGCGAGCTGCAACCGACGGGGATCGTGGTCGGCCTGGGCATCAACGTCGACCAGGACCGCGACGAGCTCCCGATCGACACGGCCACCTCCTTGCTGCTGGCGGGTGCCCCCGACGTGAGCCGGGAGCGCCTCGTCGTGGCGGTGCTCACCCACCTCGCCCGCTGGCACCGTGAGCTGAGCGGCGCCGCTCCGGCGCGCGCCGGCGTCCACGCGGCATACCGGAAGGCGTGCGCGACCATCGGGCGCGAGGTCGAGCTCCACGTGGCCGGCGGTGACGTACGCCGTGCTCGGGCCGTCGGCGTGGACGACGAGGGCCGCCTGGTGGTCACCAGCGCCGGTACGGAGTACGCGGTCGCCGCTGGCGACGTGGTCCACGTGCGGTCCACCACGCCCTAGGGTGACCGCATGAGCGAGGTTGGCCGACACCGGGTGGTGCGCCCGGAGGACTTCGCGGCGCTGCGCCCGGACGACCTCGAGGCGCGACTGCTCGGCAAGCCGGCCACCATGGCCCGCCGCGACGTCTCGCGCGGCGCCGAGGTGTCCCTGCTGTCGGCCCGGAAGTTCTGGCACGCGCTGGGCTTTCCGAACGTCGAGGACGACGACGCGATGTTCACCGAGGCCGACCAGATGGCCCTGGTGGCCACCGCGCGACTGGTGCGCGAGCAGGAGCTCGACGAGACGACGGCCCTGGCGATGACCCGGGCGTTCGCCCGCACCACCGACCGTCTCGCCGTCTGGCAGACCCAGCTGATGGCCGAGGCGCTCGCCGATCCCGACCTCGAGGCGGCGCTGGACGAGGCCGACGCCCGAGCCGTGCCCGACCTCGCCGCTGCCGAGGCCGCCGCGCGCAAGCTCACCGACATGGCCGACCAGCTCGAGCCCCTGCTCATCTACGCCTGGCGCCGCCACCTCACCGCCGCCATCTCGCGCATGCTGGCCGATGCGGACCCCCAGCAGTCCTCCCAGGGCGTGCGCCGGGTCGTCGGGTTCGCCGACCTGGTCAACTTCACCTCGCTGGTCCGGCGGATGACCGAGCGCCAGCTGGCCGTGGTGGTGCAGCGGTTCGAGGCGCTGGCGACCGACATCGTCACGGCGCACGGGGGACGCGTCATCAAGACCGTGGGCGACGAGATCCTGTTCGTCACCATCGACGCGGCGCCGGCGGCAGCCGTGGCGCTCGACCTGGTGGAGACGATGGCCGAGGACGACCTGCTGCCCGACGTGCGGGTGGGCATGGCCGTGGGACCGGTCCTGTCCCGCCTCGGCGACGTGTTCGGCACGACGGTCAACCGCGCCAGCCGACTGACCAGCGTGGCCCCAGGCGGGGGAGTGCTGGTGGACGACGCGCTCGCCTCGGCGCTCGCGGCCCTGTCGGGCTTCGAGACCACCGCGCTGCGTCGTCGCACCCTGCGCGGAATCGGTCCGGTCACCCCCAGCGAGCTGCGCCGGGCCGCCGGCGGCCGCCAGCCGAGCGCGCAGGCCGTCACCACCACCCGAAAGGCGTCCTCATGACCGCAGAGCTGGTCCGCATCGAGCGCCACGGCGACGGCGGCCACGTGGCCGAGCTCGTCCTGGACCGCCCCGAGGCCATGAACGCCGTCTCGACCGCGATGGCCCGGGCCATCGCCGGGGCGACCGCCGAGCTCGCCGAGGACCCCGGCGTCCGCGCGGTGGTGCTGTCCTCGACCCATCCCAGGGCCTTCTGCGTCGGCGCCGACCTCAAGGAGCGCAACTCCTTCACCGACGACGACCTGCGCGCCCAGCGCCCGGTGGCGCAGGCGGCATACCGCGGGGTCCTGGACCTGCCCGTGCCCGCGATCGCGGCGGTGGACGGCTTCGCGCTGGGAGGCGGCTTCGAGATCGCGCTGTCCTGCGACCTGGTCGTGTGCGGTGAGGACGCGGTCGTGGGCCTGCCCGAGGTGAGCGTCGGCGTGATCCCCGGCGGTGGCGGCACCCAGCTGCTGACCCGCCGCGTGGGCTGGTCACGGGCGGCACAGATGATCTTCACCGCCCAGCGCTATGCCGCCCACGACGCGTGCCGCCTGGGCGCCGTGGACGAGGTCGTGGCGGCGGGGACTGCGCGTGACCGCGCCCTCGAGCTGGCGACCACGATCGCCTCCCACTCCCCGGTCGGCGTGCGCAACGCCAAGGCCGCCATGCGGCGCGGATTCGACACCGATCTGGACTCCGGCCTGCGCATCGAGGACGAGATGTGGGCGGCCACGGCCTTCTCCGGGGACCGTGCGGAGGGGGTCGCGGCCTTCAACGAGAAACGCCGTCCCGTGTGGCCTGGTCGCTGAGATGGGTCCGTTCTACATAGCATCACCCTCATGACCCGTGTGCTCCTCGCTGAGGACGACCCTGCCATCTCCGAGCCGCTAGCTCGCGCCCTCCGCCGTGAGGGGTATGACGTGGACGTCCGCGCAGACGGACGGGCGGCCCTCGAAGCGTCCGCGGAGAACCCCGATCTGGTCGTCCTCGACCTCGGTCTGCCGTACGTCGACGGGCTCGAGGTGTGTCGCCGGATCCGTGCCGAGGGCCGCACCGTGCCCGTGCTGATCCTCACCGCCCGGGCCGACGAGGTCGACACGGTCGTGGGCCTCGATGCCGGGGCCGACGACTACGTCACCAAGCCGTTCCGGCTCGCCGAGCTGCTGGCGCGGGTGCGGGCGCTGCTGCGTCGCAACCCCACCGACGCCCCGTCCGCCCACGAGCTCGTGCGCATCGACCCCGAGGGTCGGCGGGCCTGGTTCAAGGAGGAGGAGCTGCAGCTGACCGCCAAGGAGTTCGACCTCCTGCGCGTCCTGGTGCGTGAGCAGGGCAAGGTCGTCTCGCGCGAGCAGCTGATGCGCGAGATCTGGGAGACCGCCTGGTTCGGGTCGACCAAGACGCTCGACATGCACATCTCCGTCCTGCGCCGAAAGCTCGGTGACGACGCCGCGCAGCCTCGCTACATCGCCACCGTCCGTGGAGTCGGCTTCCGGTTCGAGCGCGGCGACGAGATCTGACCGCTGACGATGCGGCAGCAGCTGATCCGCTCGACCGTGCTCGCGGTGGCCCTGGCGATCCTGATCACCATGACCCCCGTGGCGTTCGCCATCTGGAACGCGACGGTCCACGGCAAGGGCATCGTCGCCCAGTGGCTCGAGGACGGCACTCCCGCCGCGACGTCGTTCCGCCTGGTGCTCGTCGTGATCGGCCTGGGCGTGGTGGCCCTGGGGGTGGGGGTCCTGGTCGCGACCCGGCAGGCGCACAGCATGTCGCGCCCGATGACCCTCCTCGCCGAGCGCGCCGAGCGGCTGGGGGCCGGCGAGTCCCGGATCCAACCCATCAACTCCGGCATCGCCGAGCTCGACCAGGTGTCGGAGGTGCTGTCGCGCAGCGCCCAGCGACTGACCAAGTCACTCGCGTCGGAGCGCGACTTCGCCGCTGACGCCTCCCACCAGCTGCGGACGCCGTTGACCGCGCTGTTGATGCGACTAGAGGAGATCGCCGCCACCGACGACCTCGACGTCGTCCAGGAGGAGGCCAACATCGCGATCGACCAGGTCGAACGCCTGACGCGGGTGGTCGACGACCTGATGTCGCGCACCCGTCGGGGTGGTGACGAGTCCAAGGCCACCGTCTCGCTCGACTCGGTCATCGCCGCCCTCCAGCGGGAGTGGCAGCCGGCCTTCGAGCAGGCTCGACGCAGCGTCCGGGTCCACGGTGAACGAGGTCTGGTCGTCCAGGCCAAACCGGTCGACCTGTCGCAGGTCCTCTCGACCCTGCTCGAGAACGCGCTCGCCCACGGCCGGGGCACGGTCGACGTCCACGCCCGGCGCAGCGGCCCGTCGGTCGTCGTCGAGGTGAGCGACCAGGGCGAGGGGGTCCCGTCCTCCATCGCACCCCACATCTTCGAACGCTCGGTGACCACGACCGGCACCGGCCTCGGGCTGGCGCTCGCGCGCGACCTCGCCGAGTCCAACGGTGGTCGGCTCGAGCTCATCCAGGCCCAGCCGGCGATCTTCGCGCTCTTCCTCAGCGAGTCCGACGGCTGACCCTCGTCAGCCCTGGGTCTCGGCCAGCGGCGAGGTGTCGTCGAGGACTTCCTCGCTGAACACGAACCGGCGGTAGGCCCAGAACCGGAACAACGTGCCGAGCGCGATGCCGACGAGCTTGGCGACGTTCTCGGCCACCAGGCTCTCCTGTCCGAGGAAGTGGTGCGAGAAGCCGACACAGGCTGCCTGGATGAGCAGCGCCACGCCGTTGGTGAGGGCGAACAGCAGGGCTTCGTGGGCGACGGGCCGGTTGCGGCGGTGCCGGAACGTCCACATCCGGTTGCCGATCCAGGCGACACACGTGGCGACGGCTGCCGAGATGATCGTGGCCACGACCGCGCGGGAGAGGGGCCCGGTGCCGTAGCCCGACAGCACGGTGTTGCGCAGGATGTTGAACAGGCCGAGGTCCACGACGAAGGCCACTGCTCCGACGATCCCGAACTTGATCATCTCGCGGTAGAGGACGTCGATCGTGCCGCGCAGGCGGGCGACCACGGAGAGGTTCTCGGACACCAGAGGAGCCTATCGGCGGATGCCCGCGGTCCGGTGACGACCGCGGCCGATATCCTCGCCGCGTGACGTCACCGCAGCGCGCCCCCGGAGGATTCCCGGTCGTCGGCATCGTCGGCGGCGGGCAGCTGGCGCGGATGTGCGCCGCCCCCGCGGCAGAGCTGGCGATCACCCTCAGCGTCCTCGTCGAGGCGCCTGACTCGGCCGCGGCCCAGGTCATCCCGTCGTCACCGGTCGGTGACCACACCGACGTCGACGCGGTGCTGGCCTTCGCCAGGGAGTGTGACGTCGTCACCTTCGACCATGAGCACGTCCCGGCGAACGTGCTGGAAGCCCTTGTCGCAGAAGGCATCCCACTGCACCCCACGCCGGAGGCCCTGCGTTTCGCCCAGGACAAGCTGGCGATGCGCGAGCGACTGACCGAGATCGGCGTCGCCTGCCCGGCGTGGGCCGGAGCCAAGACCGCCGCCGAGGTCGAGGCCTTCGCCGCCCGAGTCGGTTGGCCGATCGTCGCCAAGACACCGCGCGGTGGGTATGACGGCAAGGGCGTCCGCGTCATCGACTCCACCGCGGAGGTCGACGACTGGCTCACCCTCGTCGCGCAGCAGCAGGGCACACCCGGTCTGCTCTCCGACGGGATCCTCGTGGAGGAGAAGGTCGACTTCGTCCGCGAGCTGGCCGTGCTCATCGCCCGCAGCCCCTCCAGCCAGGCGGCTGCGTGGCCGGTCGTCGAGACCGTCCAGACCGACAGCATCTGCACCGAGGTGCTGGCGCCCGCCCCGGGCCTCGACCCCGCCCTGGCTGCCGTGGCCACCGAAGCCGGGCTGCGCATCGCGGAGAACCTCGGTGTGACGGGCGTCTTCGCCGTCGAGATGTTCGAGGTGAGGGACCCGGGGACCGGTGCCCCGGCATACGTCGTCAACGAGCTGGCGATGCGCCCGCACAACAGCGGGCACTGGTCCATGGACGGCGCCGTGACCGGTCAGTTCGAACAGCACCTGCGCGCGGTCCTCGACCTGCCGCTCGGGGCGCCCACCCCCCGTGAGCCGCACACGGTGATGGCCAACGTCCTCGGCGGCGACTACCCCGAGCTCTACCCGGCCTACCGCCACATCATGGCGAGGGACCCCGGGCTCAAGGTGCACCTCTACGGCAAGGGCGTCCGCCCGGGTCGCAAGATCGGCCACGTCAACGTCTCCGGCACCGACCTCGCGCAGCTGCGCGAGCGCGCCGGCCACGCGGCCGACTACCTCGCAGGAGTGATCACCGAATGAGCGACCCCACCGCACCCCGCCCCGCCCCCGAGGCGTCGCCACTGGTCGGGCTGGTCATGGGCAGCGACAGCGACTGGCCGGTCATGGAGCTGGCGGCGCAGGCACTCGAGGAGTTCGGCATCGGCTACGAGGCCGACGTGGTCTCCGCGCACCGGATGCCGGAGGAGATGATCGCCTACGGCCAGCAGGCTGCAGGTCGGGGCCTGCGCGTCCTCATCGCCGGGGCTGGCGGAGCCGCGCACCTCCCCGGGATGCTCGCGGCGGTGACGCCGTTGCCCGTGATCGGCGTGCCCGTGCCCCTGAAGCACCTCGACGGCATGGACTCGCTGCTGTCGATCGTCCAGATGCCCGCGGGTGTCCCGGTCGCGACGGTCTCCATCGGCGGGGCCCGCAACGCGGGGCTGCTCGCCACCCGCATCCTCGCCGCCGGCGAGGGGGAGAATGCCGCGGGGCTGCGTGAGCGGATGACGGCCTTCCAGGCCGAGCTGCGGGACCAGGCTCACGCAAAGGGTGCGGCGCTGCGCGAGCGGCGCGGCGGCTCCTAGCAGGCGTGCCTGGCTCCTAGCGGGCCATGCATGGCTCGTGGCGAGCCGCGCCTGGCTCCCCGCGAGCCGCCCCTCGTCGCTAGCGGGCCATGCCCGCCGAGCGCACCCCTCGCCACTCGATGCGCGGGCAGGTGTCCATCACGACGTCCATCCCGGCGGCGCGAGCGCGCTCGGCAGCGGCCTCGTCCACGACGCCCAGCTGCATCCAGATGGCGTCGATCAGCAGCCGGTCCTTGTTGGCGATGGCATCGTCCACCAGCGGCCCGACGTGTTCGGAGTTGACGAAGCAGTCGACGACCTTGATGTCGGTGCCGTCGGGGATGTCGGACAACGACGCGTAGCCCTGTTCGCCGTGGACGGTCTCCGCCCTGGGGTGCACCGGGATCAGACCCTTGCCGAGCTCGACCTTGAGCCAGCGGGAGACCCCGAACGCCTCACGCTCCTGGTTGTTCGAGAGGCCCACGACGACCCAGATGCCGGGATCGATGAGGAGCTCGCGGATGAGGTCGGGATCGTTCTGGTGGCGAAAGCTCATGGCCTCAGCATCACACGGTGAGGACGCCTTGGGGAGTGGCACGGGGAGTGGCACGGGGAGGGGCGCAGGGGAGTGGCACAGGCGAGTGGCACGGGGGAGTGGCAGCGGGAGGCAGTAACGTCGGCCCCATGAAGTTCGGACTGTTCGTGCCACAGGGCTGGCGCATGGATCTTGTCGGGATCGACCCCAGCCAGCACTGGGGGGTCATGGCGGGTCTGGCGCGTCGGGCCGATGCCAACGAGGACTGGTCCTCGATCTGGGTCTTCGACCACTTCCACACGGTTCCGATCCCCAGCGAGGAGGCCACGCACGAGGCCTGGACCCTGATGGCCGCGTTCGCTGCCGTCACGGGGCGGGTGCGACTGGGCCAGATGTGCACCTGCATGGCCTACCGGAACCCGGCCTACCTCGCGAAGGTCGCCGCCACGGTCGACATCATCTCCGAGGGTCGGCTGGAGATGGGCATCGGGGCGGGCTGGTACGAGCACGAGTGGCGCGCCTACGGCTATGGCTTCCCGCGCGCCGGCGAGCGCCTCAGGGCCCTCGACGAGGGTGTCCAGATCTTCCGCCAGATGTGGACGACCGGCACGGCGACGTTCGAGGGCAAGCACTTCCAGGTCGACGGGGCGCGCTGCTACCCGCAGCCCCTCCAGGGCACGACGGCTCCCGGGTCGAAGCACAACGGCATCCCGATGTGGATCGCCGGTGGGGGCGAGAAGAAGACCTTGCGGATCGCAGCCCAGTACGCCGACTACACCAACTTCGACCCCAGCCCCGAGGGCTTCGCCGCCAAGAGCGCGATCCTCAAAGGACACTGCGACGACGTGGGCCGGGACTTCGGTGAGATCGTCCGTAGCGGCAACCTCAACGTCTTCATCGGTGCCTCCGAGCGCGAGGTCGACGACCGGTTCGCGAGCCTGCGGGCGCGGCTGCTGTCGGTGGGGACACCGGAGGCCCGCGTCGACCACCTGCTCGCGGACTACCGCCACGGCGCGACGGTCGGCACCCCCGAGCAGATCGTGGAGAAGCTCGGCGCCCTGGAGAAGCTCGGCCTGACCTACACGATCCTCAACTTCCCCGAGGCGGCCTACGACACCACGGGCATGGCGATGTTCGAGCGCGACGTGATGCCCGAGCTGCTCGACCGCGAGGAGCACGGCCACCTCTGGCACCTGCCTCGCCGTCGCTGAGCCGGCTGACGAGGCGTCCCCAGCGAAGGGCTG
>NZ_JBFUEP010000047.1:0-36374 GCF_056403895.1 Pedococcus sp. P2_E5 | reverse complement strand
TTGCCACTGGCGGACACCGGAGCCGCCGCCGGAGCGCTGACCTGGTTGCCACCACCCGTCGCGTCCTGACCCGAGGTCGAGTCACCCGCAGCGGTACCGGTCGATGAACCCGTCGACGAACCGGCCGGAGCCGACGCCGTCGAGCCCGAGGACGAGGAGTCCCCCAGCACCGAGACGGCGTTGCCACTGGCGCTGACCGGAGCCGTCGCCGGGGCGCTGACCTGGTTGCCACCACCCGTCGCGCCCTGACCCGAGGTCGAGTCACCCGCAGCGGTACCGGTCGATGAGCCCGTCGACGAACCGGCCGGAGCCGGCGCCGTCGAGCCCGAGGACGAGGAGTCCCCCAGCACCGAGACGGCATTGCCACTGGCGGACACCGGAGCCGTCGCCGGAGCGCTGACCTGGTTGCCACCACCCGTCGCGTCCTGACCCGTGGTGGTGTCAGATCCCGAGTTGGCAGGAGCCGACGGCGCGGTGGTCGCCGAACCCGAGCTTGTCGAGTCGCCGACCACCGAGATGGAGTTGCCCGTCGGCGTGACGGGGGCGACGACGGACGTTGCCGCCTGGTTGCCACCGAGGACGCTTTCGGCGCCCGTGGTCTCATCGGCCGAGGCTTGTCCTGCGAAGAACAGGATGCCGCCCCCGACCACGAGGGCTACTTCGAGCCCTCGACGCAGATATGCATGCATGGTCTTTCCTTCCTGATCGTGCTGTGTCGCCCGCGAAGCGGGCATGGCTCGTGAGCGCCTTCCAGAGGCGCCAGAGCAGCATCAATCAGGTCGAGAACCGGGCTGAGCCGGCAGTCCCCGAGGAACCCGCCAGTCGGAGGAGCTGGATCCCCACAGGGTGAGGCGTGGAAGAACGATCGCGTGGCCGATGGAGGAAAGGTCCCCGGAGGACGGGCCTCCACCCGGGTTGGGTACCGAGTTGAGAGGAGGCATCGGTGACTGCGGCGCGGGGAACGGCTCGGGCCAGTCGGACGGTTCGGGAGCGGCAGAGCGTGTTGTCATGCCCACCGTGACGGCACCTGGGCGCACGCCATGTGAGAGGTCGGAGTCGAAGGACGCCACCGTGAGCCCTCGCGGAACCAATGCAGCGGGTGCACCTGCAAGCGGTTTCACAGGTGTCGCAAGCGGATCCGCATGACTCTTGACCGCTTCCCCCAGGGGTGCGGCGGAGAAGCCAGGCAGCGGTAGGCCCACCAGTGGATCGCGACCCACGACCGGGAGCGCGTCCGCCACGGTCACCACCGCATCGGCGACGACCACGACTGGAGCCTCGAGGACAGGCACGGCTGCGGCGACGGCCTTGAGCTCGTCCACGCCGGCATCGACGCTCCCGGCCGTCGCCACGCGGAGCTGCTCGACGACGGGTACGGCAGGGCTGCCGGAACTCCCTGCCGCAGCGGCCACGGGGTGCCCGAGCGCCCTGCCGGGCAGGTGCGCCGGCGCCCGAGCCGCGGCAGCGACCGAGGTCGGCGCCGTGATCGGCTTCGCCACTGTGGCGACGAGCTTGGCGGGAGCGGGACGCTCTGCGGCCTCAGCGTGCGCGGAGGAGAACAGAACCCAGGCGAGGCACAGGAAGGCAGCGCAGAGGAACAGCCTCAACAGGCTGCCGACGCGTTGCGTCCCCCGCATGTAGTCGTCCCCAAGCTCCCCGGCCCAAGGTGTCTACCTGTTTTCAGTTGACCATGGGTGACCAGGGCCCGCAACCAGGGGCACCGTTGGCCCCCTTTCAATTGAGGTCAGGAACTGACCGCATCGCGCCCTAGCCTGAACTCATGAGCCAGACAACCGAGACCCTTCCCACCGTCCCCTCGTCGAACGCCGGCTCGGGCGAACGGGCCGATCTTCTGGAGTCGCTGCGCAAGCACCGTGGCTTCCTCCGTTTCGCTGCCAAGGAGCTCACCGACGACCAGGCTCGCGCCCGGACGACCGTCAGCGAGCTCACCCTCGGCGGCCTCGTCAAGCACGTCGCCGATGTCGAGGCGCAGTGGGCGACCTTCATGGTCGAAGGCAGCGGGTCGGCCCCGGACATCGACTGGGAGTCGATCGACTGGGCGAACCCGCCGGCAGAGGTGGCGGCCTTCGCTGACTCGCACCGCCTGCTCGACGGCGAGACGCTGGAGGGCGAGCTCGCGCGCTACGAGGAGGTCGCCCGTCACACCGACGACCTCGTCCGGACCCTCGACCTGGACACGGTCCACGAGCTGCCCAAGGCGCCGTGGTTCGAGCCCGGGGCAACGTGGTCGGTCCGCCGGACCGTGCTGCACATCCTCGCCGAGACGTCGCAGCACGCCGGCCACGCCGACATCATCCGTGAGTCGCTCGACGGCCAGAAGACGATGGGCTGACCGCGCTGTCGGCCTGAGCGACCTCAGCGGACCCGCGCCCGACTTCCACCCCGAGCAACGACGCGGCCCCGGTCACCATGATGGTGACCGGGGCCTCGTGCGCACTCACGCGGCATACCGAAATCGGTTGCGGCGCAGCAGGACTCAGCTGTTCACGAGCGACCGGAGGACGTACTGCAGGATGCCGCCGTTGCGGTAGTAGTCGGCCTCGCCGGGGGTGTCGATGCGGACGACCGCGTCGAACTCCACGGGGTCGGCACCGTCGCGGACCGCGGAGACCTTGACCGTCTTGGGCGTGGAGCCCTCGTTGAGGGCCGTGATGCCCGAGATCGAGATCGTCTCCGTGCCGTCCAGGCCGAGCGAGTCGGCGGACTGCCCCGCCGGGTACTGCAGCGGGATCACACCCATGCCGATGAGGTTCGAGCGGTGGATGCGCTCGTAGCTCTCGGCGATGACCGCGCGGACGCCGAGGAGGCGGGTGCCCTTGGCAGCCCAGTCACGGGACGAGCCCGAGCCGTACTCCTTCCCCGACAGGATGACCAGCGGCACACCGGCGTCCTGGTAGGCGGCCGAGGCGTCGTAGATCGTCGTCTGCTCGCCTGCCTTCGCGGAGGGAGTGTCGACGAAGGTCTTCGTGAAGCCGCCCTCGACACCGTCCAGCAGCAGGTTCTTGAGCCGGATGTTGGCGAACGTGCCCCGGATCATGACCTCGTGGTTGCCACGCCGTGAGCCGTAGGAGTTGAAGTCCTTGCGGTCGACGCCGTGCTCGGCGAGGTAGGTCCCAGCGGGGCTGTCGGCCTTGATCGAGCCGGCCGGGCTGATGTGGTCGGTCGTGACCGAGTCGCCCAGCTTCGCCAGCACCCGCGCGCCCTCGATGTCCGTGACCGGCGTGGTGTCCATGGACATCCCGTCGAAGTACGGGGGCTTGCGGACGTAGGTCGAGTCGTCGGCCCAGTCGAACGTCTTGCCCTCAGGCGTCGGCAGCGACCTCCAGCGCTCGTCGCCGGCGAACACGTCGGCGTAGTCGCTGGTGAACATCTCCTTGTTGATGCTCTCGGCGATGGTCCGCTCGACGTCGGCCGGAGCCGGCCACAGGTCCTTGAGGAACACGTCGTTGCCGTCGGTGTCCTGGCCCAGCGGCTCGGCGTCGAAGTCGAAGTCCATCGTGCCGGCGAGCGCGTAGGCGATGACCAGGGGCGGCGACGCGAGGTAGTTCATCTTCACGTCCGGGTTGATCCGGCCCTCGAAGTTGCGGTTGCCCGACAGCACCGAGACGACGGCGAGGTCGTTCTCGTTGATGGCGGCCGAGATCTCGTCGCTCAGCGGGCCGGAGTTGCCGATGCACGTGGTGCAGCCGTAGCCGACGAGGTGGAACCCGAGCTTCTCGAGGTAGGGCCACATGCCGGCCTTCTCGTAGTAGTCCGAGACGACCTTGGAGCCCGGTGCCATCGAGGTCTTGACCCACGGGGCCACGGTCAGCCCGCGGTCCACGGCGTTCTTGGCGAGCATCGCGGCGGCCATCATCACCGACGGGTTGGACGTGTTGGTGCAGCTCGTGATCGAGGCGATCGAGACGATGCCGTGGTCGATCTCGAAGGTCGCCCCCTCTGCCGAGGTGACACTCACCCTCTTCGTGGGTCGGCCGGTGCCGTCCCCCTCGTATGCCGGCTTGTCGCCGCCGTTGGTGCCGTCGGTGCTGCCCTGCGGCGACGGGTCGCTCGCGGGGAAGCTGGTGGCCGCGCCGGCGTCGCCCTCGTGGTGCGCGACGTAGGTCGGCAGCACCTTGCGGAAGGCGTCCTTGGCGTCCGTGAGCGCGATGCGGTCCTGCGGGCGCTTGGGGCCGGCGATGGAAGGCACCACGGTCGACAGGTCGAGCTCGAGCCGTTCGGAGTAGCGCGCCTCGGGCTGGTCGGGCCCGGCGTGCAGCCACATGCCCTGCTCCTTGGCGTAGGCCTCCACGAGGGCGACCGACTCGTCGGAGCGGCCGGTGAGGCGCAGGTACTCCAGGGTCACGTCGTCGATCGGGAAGATCGCGCAGGTCGAGCCGAACTCGGGGCTCATGTTGCCGATGGTGGCGCGGTTGGCCAGCGGAACGGCCGAGACGCCCTCGCCGTAGAACTCGACGAACTTGCCGACGACGCCGTGCGCGCGCAGCTGCTCGGTGATGGTGAGCACCACGTCGGTTGCGGTCGCACCGGCCGGGATGGACCCGGACAGCTTGAAGCCGACGACGCGAGGGATGAGCATCGAGACGGGCTGGCCGAGCATCGCGGCCTCGGCCTCGATGCCGCCGACACCCCAGCCGAGCACCCCGAGGCCGTTGACCATGGTGGTGTGGGAGTCGGTGCCGACGCACGTGTCGGGATAGGCCACGCCGTCGCGGACCATCACGGTGCGCGCGAGGTGCTCGATGTTGACCTGGTGGACGATGCCGGTGCCCGGGGGCACGACCTTGAAGTCCTCGAACGCGGTCTGGCCCCAACGCAGGAACTGGTAGCGCTCGCCGTTGCGCTGGTACTCGATCTCGACGTTGCGCTCGAAGGCGTCGGCGCGGCCGAAGACGTCGATGATGACCGAGTGGTCGATCACCATCTCGGCCGGGCTGAGGGGGTTGATCTTGGCCGGGTCGCCGCCGAGGTCTGCCACTGCCTCGCGCATGGTGGCCAGGTCGACGATGCAGGGCACGCCGGTGAAGTCCTGCATGAGGACGCGTGCCGGCGTGAACTGGATCTCGGTGTCGGGATCGGCGGTCTCGTCCCAGGCGCCGAGGGCCCGGATGTGGTCGGCGGTGATGTTGGCGCCGTCCTCGGTGCGCAGGAGGTTCTCCAGCAGCACCTTCAGGCTGTACGGGAGGGTCTCGCTGCCCTCGACCGCGCTCAGTCGGTAGACCTCGTAGGAGTTGTCACCGACCTTCAGCTCACCGTGGGCGTTGAAGCTGTTCGTGCTGGCCACTGCCTGCTCCTTCGATGCTCTGGGATCGTTGCTGTGAGGCTGCACCAGGTCGTGCTCGATGCGAACCCGATTTATCTTGACGTCAAGATATCACGTCGGTCAGGCCTGTGCCTGATCCTGCTCCACGGGCGCGTGCAGCGAAAGTGGAAGCGGGTGTCGGGCCTCTGCGACGGCATCACGCACTCGTTCTGTCGAACAGGGCGATGCACTCGACGTGGTGGGTCATGGGGAAGGCGTCGAAGGCCCGGAGCCCTGCGAGGCGATACCCGGCCGCCGCGAGGAAGGCCGTGTCCCGGGCCAGCGCCGACGGGTCGCAGGCGACGTAGGCGATCGCCCGCGCCCCCAGCGCCGCCACCTGGGCGGCGACGTCGCGACCGGCTCCGGTGCGCGGCGGGTCGAGCACGACGAGGTCGGCGCGCAGCGGCAGCAACGGATGCCGACGCAGCTTGCGCGCACGCTGGGCGCGGTTGCGCGTGGGTCCTGACCGGTGCGCCCGCGGCACACCGAACGCGTCGTCCACCCGCGCCCGCACCACGACCACCGACGGGTATGCCGCGAGGTTGCCCGCCGCCGAGGCGACGGCTTCGGTGTCGGACTCCACCGCGACGACCTTGCCCGACTCCCCCACGCGCTCGGCAAGGGCCGCGGCGAACAGTCCCACCCCGGCATACAGGTCGAGGGCGGTCTCACCCGGCTGGGGGGCGAGCATGCCGGTCACGGTGTCGACAAAGGTCGCGGCCGCCCCGGGGTGGACCTGCCAGAAGCCGCGCGCCGACACCTCGAAGGTGCCCGAGAAGCTCTGTGCCCCAACGCGCTCCGTGACGACGGGAGCGTCCTCCTCGCCAGAGGGGACAGGGACGACGACAGCCTCGCCCTCGGACGGAGCCGCGACGTCGACGGCCACCTCGCCGGACCAGTCCCGCGCCAGCACTCCTGTCGCCAGGACACGCGGATCCGCGATGAGGCACGACTCGACGGGGATGACCTCGTGCGACCGACTCCCCCTCAGCCCCGCCCGACCTGCGTCGTCGACGGCGAACTCGACCCGGGTGCGCCACCCGAGTCCGGCCTCGTCACCCGGCACCGGCTCCACGGCCACGTCGACGTCCTGCCTGGCGAGCCGCGAGAACTGCTCTCGGACGACGGCGGCCTTGAGGTCGCGCTGGTACGACAGCTCCGCGTGCTGGAAGTCGCAGCCGCCGCACAGGCCCGGCGCGGCATACCGGCACGGCGGGGCGACCCGGTGCGGGCTGGCGTCGAGCACCTCGACGCAGTCGGCCCGCACGAACCGCTGACCCTCGCGCGCCTCCGTGATCTGCGCGTTGACCCGCTCCCCCGGGAGCGCGTGACGGACGAAGACGACGCGACCCTCGTGCCGGGCCACGCAGAAGCCGCCGTGGGCGACCGGTCCGATGTCGAGCACCACGATGTCGCCGACGGCGAGGGCAGCGGGCGTGGTCGGAGGCGTGCTCACTGCCCGAGACGGACCGAGCCGGCTGTCGGGCCGTCGAACCGCTCCTCCGCGCCCTGGGAGGAGGCGAGCTGCCAGGGGACGCTGGCCACCATGACGCCGGGCGTGAAGAGCAGCCGGCCCTTGAGCCGCAGGGCGCTCTGGTTGTGCAGCACCTGCTCGTACCACTTGCCCAGGACGTACTCCGGGATGTAGACGACGACCACGTCACGGGGATGGCCGGACCGCAGTGACTTGACGTACTCGACGACCGGACGGGTGATCTCGCGGTAGGGCGAGTCCAGGGCCTTGAGGGGCACGGGGATGTCGCGGCGGTCCCACTCCTCCTGCAGCGCCTTGGTCTCGTCCGGCTCCACGTTGACCGTGATGGCCTCGAGCTTGGACGGCCGGGTGGCGCGGGCGTAGGCGAGCGCTCGCAGGGTCGGCTTGTGGATCTTGGAGACCAGGACGATCGCGTGCACGCGGCTCGGCAGCAGCTGTGCGTCCAGGTCGTCCTCGCTGATCCGAAGCTCGTCGCGCACGCGCTCGTAGTGCTTGCGGATACGCAGCATGATGAAGAAGATCACGATCATCGCGGCGATCGCGTAGCCCGCGCCGTGGGTGAACTTGGTGAGCAGCACCACCACGAGCACCACACCGGACATGGTCGCGCCGATGGCGTTGATGACCCTGCTGCGCATCATCCTGCGCCGTTCGGCGCCGTCGCGCTCCAGGCGCAGGTGCCGGTTCCAGTGCCGGATCATGCCGGTCTGGCTGAGGGTGAATGACACGAAGACACCGACGATGTAGAGCTGGATGAGCTTGGTGACCTCGGCGTCGTAGATGAAGATGAGCAGCGCAGCGGCACCGGCGAGGATGAGGATGCCGTTGGAGAAGGCCAGCCGGTCGCCGCGGGTGTGGAGCTGACGCGGCAGGTAGCCGTCCTTGGCCAGGATCGAGCCGAGCACCGGGAAGCCGTTGAAGGCCGTGTTGGCGGCCAGGATGAGGATCAGCCCGGCGACGATCGAGACGATGATCACGCCCGGGTGGAAGCCGGAGAACACCGCCTTGGACACCTGGCCCATGATCGTGTCCTGGACGTAGTCGGCGGGGACCGGCTGTCCGTTCGGCTGCAGCAGCTGTGCGTGGGGATCCTCGGCGAACTTGATGCCGGTCCACTTCGCCAGCACGAGCATCGACATCAGCATCGTGATGGAGACCAGGCCCATGAGCAGCAGCGTGGTCGCGGCGTTCCGGGACTTGGGCTTCTTGAACGCCGGAACGCCGTTGGRGATCGCCTCGACACCGGTGAGCGCCGCACAGCCCGAGGAGAAGGCCCGCAGGAGCAGGAACATCATGGCGAAGCTGCCGAGTGACTCGAAGCCCTTCTCGGGGGCGAGGGTCAGCCCCGCGCTCTCGGCCTGCGGCAGCGTCCCGCCGAGCTCGCGGATCAGCCCGACGACGCCCATTCCGAGGACGCTGGCCATGAAGGCGTACACCGGTATGGCGAACGCCTTGCCCGACTCGCGCACCCCACGCAGGTTCATGGCCGTCAGCAACGCGACGAGGCCCACCGCCACGACCACCTCGTGGCCGCGGATGAACGGCAGCGCCGCCGCGGCGTTCTGCACACCCGACGAGATCGACACGGCCACGGTCAGCACGTAGTCGACCAGCAGGGCCGCGGCCACCGTCAGACCCGCCTTCGGCCCCAGGTTGGTGGTCGCCACCTCGTAGTCGCCACCACCGGAGGGGTAGGCGTGGACGTTCTGCCGGTAGGACGCGACCACGACCAGCATGACGCCGACCACGCACAGCCCGATCTGCCACGAGTGGGTCAGGGCGAGGAAGCCGCCAGCGAGTCCCAGGGTCAGGAAGATCTCGTCCGGCGCGTAGGCGACCGACGACAGCGCGTCGCTCGCAAAGATCGGGAGGGCCAGCCTCTTGGGGAGGAGCGTCTCGCCCAGTCGGTCACTGCGCATCGCGCGTCCGACGAGCACGCGCTTGACGACACGTCCGGAGGTGGGCACGGCCAACACTCTAGGGCGCGCCATCCACGGCTGCGCGGCGCCCTGCGGACGTCTGAGGCCGCGGTGTAGCGTCGGCGTCGTGCACTTCGTCATCATGGGCTGCGGCCGGGTGGGCTCCTCCCTCGCGCTCAGCCTCGAGAGTCAGGGCCACGACGTCGCGATCATCGACCAGGAGGAGTCGGCGTTCCGTCGGCTGGGGTCAGCCTTCGAGGGTCGCAGGGTCACCGGCGTGGGCTTCGACCGGGACACCCTCCACGAAGCCGGGATCGCTGACGCCTACGCGTTCGCCGCTGTCTCCAGTGGCGACAACTCCAACATCCTCGCCGCCCGGGTGGCCCGCGAGACCTTCGGTGTCGAGCACGTGGTCGCCCGCATCTACGACCCCGGTCGCGCCGAGGTCTACCAGCGGCTCGGCATACCCACCGTGGCAACGGTGAAGTGGACGGCCGACCAGATGCTGCGCCGGCTGCTCCCCCAGGGGCACGTCCCCGAGCTCGTCGACCCGTCCGGCAACGTCGTGATCGCCGAGGTGACGGTCAACCCCACCTGGGTCGGCCACCGCATCAGCGAGCTGGAGGCCRCCACGGGCAGCCGCGCGGCCTACCTGACGCGGTTGGGTGCCGCGATCCTGCCGGGTGCCGACAGCGTCTTCCAGGAGGGCGACCTGCTCCACCTCGTCAGCCTCGCGACGGAGCTCGCCGCCGTCGAGCGCACCCTCGACGCACCACCCGTCGTGACCGAGCACTAAGCCACCAAGACCGAGCCACACGGCATGTGATCAACACGTACTGATCAACAGAAGGAAACCAGCATGCGCGTCGTCATCGCCGGGGCAGGCAGCGTGGGCCGCTCGATCGCCCGCGAGCTCCTCCACAACGGCCACCAGGTGCTCCTCATGGACCGGGAGCGCAAGGACGTCCAGGCCAGCAAGATCCCGGACGCCAACTGGCTCCTCGCGGACGCCTGCGAGATCACCGCCCTGCACGAGGCCGGACTCGCCGAGTGCGACGTCGTCGTCGCGGCGACCGGTGACGACAAGGTCAACCTCGTGGTGTCACTCCTGGCCAAGACCGAGTTCGGCGTGCCACGCACCGTCGCCCGCGTCAACAACCCCAAGAACGAGTGGATGTTCGACGAGGCCTGGGGTGTCGACGTCGCGGTGTCGACACCACGCCTGATGACCGCACTGGTCGAGGAGGCCGTGAGTGTCGGTGACCTCGTGCGCATCTTCCAGTTCCAGCAGGGCAAGGCCACGATGGTGGAGCTGACCCTGCCGCCCGAGAGCCCCTATGCCGGCAAGCGCGTCGGTGACGTGACGTTCCCGGGAGAGACCGTGCTGGTCGGGATCATCCGCGAGGACCACCCGATCGCCCCCAGCCGGGACGACTCGCTCGAGCCGCACGACGAGCTGCTGTTCATCTCGACGCCGGAGTTCGAGGACGAGCTCGAGGCGATGCTCAGCCCCGGTCAGCGAGTCCCGCGCAACGAGGAGTGAGCTCCCTCAGGCCCGCCGCTCGGACTCGCCCGACGTCACGGGCTCCTGCGTCTCGTCGGACGCCAGGACCTCGGCGGGCTCCTGCACCGGGCGGTCGGAGTCGTCGAGCTCGGGGGGCGTGTGTCCCTTGACCAGCAGCAGGCCCATCACGCCCACACCTGCCAGCCAGAGGGGCCACCCGAGGACGACCTTCGCGACGCCCAGGAGGGCCACCTGCCCGGCCAGGTAGAGCGGCACCATGACGAGCAGCCGCACGACGAAGAGGCCGACCAGGACGAGCGTGAGCCGCTGGCAGACCCTGACCAGGCCGCGGTCGCGGTGCCAGCCGACCGGATCGTCGGCCATTCGCGGGTCACCGGCGCCGACCATGAAGCCGACCAGCGGCCAGCGGACCACGACCGAGACGGTCGCCACCGCGAGCATCACGGCATTCCAGATCATGCCGGGCAGGAAGGCGTCCTGCGCGCGACCGCTCCGCAACGCGAAGAACGCCGCGATCGCCGTGGGGAAGACCGCCGAGAGGACGAACTGCAGACTCTGTCGCTGCACGACTCGCAGGACGGCGAGGACCACCGTCACCGCCACGGAGGCGACGATGGCCGTCGTCAGCTCCTGGCGCCACACCCACAGGACGACGAACGCCACGGTGGGCAGGGCGGTCTCGAGGGAGCCGCGCCAACCGCCCAGGGCAGTGGACAGGCGATGCCGGATGAGCTCTTCGACGGTGGTACCGGCGCTCGGTTCAGTGGGCACGCAGCGGGACGATCTCGTAGGAGGGGTTGAAGATCGTGGGTATGCCGCGGGTGTAGGTGACGCGCCCGTGGGCGCGGAGGTAGGTGCCTGGCTGGATGCCGCCGATGGTCCTGCGCCCCAGCCAGATGAGGTTGATCGTCCGGCTGCCGTCATAGAGGTCGATGACCAGCGCGGGGACGTTGACCCGCGGGCGCAGGGTCACTGCACGCACGGTCCCCGACACGGTCGCCTCTTGGCGATCCCGCAGGTCGCACATGGGGGTGCAACCCATCCGGGCGGCATCCTCCTTGAGCTCCTCGGCCTCGATCTGGGTGACCGACTTGGTCAGCCGTTCGCCGAGTCGGGACAACGCCGACTTGCGGCCGTGCGCAGGGTGAGGGGCGACGGTGGTGGGCTGCTTGGTGGCCATGATGTGTCCTACCTGACCTCGGTGATCTCGGGACCCCGCTCGAAGGGCTTGAGGTCGTCGACGTGTCCGGATGCCCTCTGCGCGTCGGCACTCTCGGCGTCGGACGGCGAACCATTGGCCAGGGATGCGTCGGTCTCGGGCACCTCGACCTGCTCGGGGAGCTTGAGCAGCAACATCTCCCGGGGCGCCATCGCGCCGTCACCACGGACCACGACGGTGCTGCGCACCACGTCGAGCAAGGGTGCGGCGGCCTCGTCCTCGATGGCGGCACGGCCGGAGAAGACTGCACGGAGGAACCACCGGGGACCATCCACACCGGCGAAGCGGGCGGGGGCGAAGACGGTCCGTCCGTCGGGCCCGGCCGAGGGCATCCTCGTGCGAAGCTCGGTGCCGAACGGACCGCGGGCCTCGTCGGCGGTGCCGCCCTGGGCGAGGATCGACTCGGCGATCTCCGCGCGGATGTCGTCCCAGATGCCCAGCGTCCTGGGGGCGGCGAAGGCCTGGATCTGCACGGCCGAGTCACCGATGACGGCGGTCGCGCCGACCACCTGGTTGGCGGCCTCGTCGACCTCCAGACGCAGTTCCATCCCCGGGACCCCCTGGATGCGCAGGGCGCCGAGGTCCAGCCGTCCGTCGCCGTCGAGGTCGACCTCCGAGGAGTCGAACGGCCCCTGGACACCGGGACGCTCGCTCGCACCAGCTGCGTCCACCGCATCCTCGCGGCCCGTCGAGCCCGTCGAGCCCTTCGAGCCCGTCAGGTCGGTCGTGCCCTCGGCGTCGGCGGCCTCCCGCGCGTCGTCGGAGTCCGTCGAGCCCGCCGGGTTGACGGTCTGGTCGAGGGTCTGGTCGAGGTCCGCCGCATCGGTCGCGTCGGTGTTCTTGCCTCGTCGGAAAATGCCCACTGGTGAGTCAGTCCTTCGTTGTCTGGGTGTGGTCGCCGAAGCCGCCACTGGCACCGTGTCCAGTGTCACCCCGCGAGGTGGCTTCGAGCGAATCAACCTCGAGGAACTCCACCCGTGCCACCTGCTGGACCACCAGCTGGGCGATGCGGTCGCCACGACGGACGGTGAACGCGTCGCGCGGGTCGAGGTTGATCAGGTTGACGAGAATCTCGCCGCGGTAGCCCGCATCGACGGTGCCCGGGGCGTTCACGATGCTGATCCCGTGCTTGGCGGCGAGTCCGGAGCGGGGGTGCACGAGGCCGACCCAGCCGTCGGGAATGGCCAGTGCCACTCCGGTGGGGACCAGGCTGCGCTCCCCCGGCTCGAGCGTGACATCGGCGGCAGCGCACAGGTCTGCTCCTGCATCGCCCGGGTGGGCGTAGGACGGCAGCGGCAACCCGGTGTCGAGGCGGCGCACGCCGACCGAGACCGTCGACGGCGGAACGAGAGAAGGGCCAGTCACGTGGACTGACCCTATCTCTGCACCGAGCGTGCCAGCGCCACCCATCGTGGCACGCCAGGCGCCGCTCACGGTGTCACCGTTCACCTACGCGGCGCACTCCCGGCACACCATCTGGCCGCCGGACTCGGAAGCCAGCTGGCTGCGGTGGTGTACGAGGAAGCACCTGGAGCAGGTGAACTCGTCGTACTGGCGCGGGATGACCCGAACCGAGAGCTCTTCGCCGGACAGGTCTGCACCGGGGAGCTCGAAACCCTCGGCCTGCTCGGTCTCGTCGACGTCCACGCTGGAAGCGCTCTTGTCGACGCGGCGGGACTTCAACTCCTCGATCGAGTCCTCGGACAGCTCGTCGTCGGTCTTGCGCGGCGCGTCGTAGTCAGTCGCCATGGTCGCTGTCGCTCTCCCTGTTGTGTCGGTGATCTGTGTCTCCCCGTGCCTCGGAAAGACGAGTCGCCGGTGTTAACGCTGGTGCCTGCGGTTTTGTGCCCACCGCAGGCGGGGATTGTGCCCTATCCAGCGCCCCACGTCACCATCGGGTCCAGATTCGGMCACCCCATGACCTCGCGGCCCCCTGCGGGACGTGCCAAGCCGCGGCCAAGTCATGGTCTGGGTTCACCCAAGATTCACCCAGACCGGGCAGCCCCAACTCCCACGAATGGCGTTTGTACCCGTAGAGTCCTCACCTCCGGCCCGGCCGACCCGACTTGTGAAACGACGAAGAGAGGGGTGCACGATGACCGAGTTCCACTCCGAGATCACCCAGCGCGCCACCCGCGCGGCACAGTCCCTGCGCACAGCCCAGGAGTCCGGCGACGACTACCTCGCCTCCGTCCGTGAAGCAGAGCTCGAGAGCCTGGCCCGCCTCGCGGACGAGCACGGCCTGCGCATCCCCGAGCTCACCAACTACAGCGCAGCCTGACCCTCCGGGTCACCACGCGGGCTAGCTTCCCGTGACGTCTCTGCCTGCCCGCTCCGTCGCACGCAGCACCACCTCGTGCAGTTCGGTGTGCAGCGGGGTCGCCGCGCCGACCACCATCGCGTCGCTGGGTGGTTGCGAGTCGAGGCCGGAGAACACGCCTCCGGCTTCGGTGAGCACCAGCCAGGCCGCGGCCAGGTCCCACGGGTTGAGCCCGCGCTCGTAGTAGGCGTCCAGGCTCCCCGCGGCGACCGAGCAGATGTCGAGCGCGGCACTCCCGATCCGGCGGATGTCGCGGACCTGCGGCAGGACCCCGAGCAGCACCCGGGCCTGCCAGTCGCGACGCAGCGCGTCGTAGCCGAAACCGGTGCCGACCAGGGCATGACCGAGCGCGGGCGGGCTACCGATCTCCAGTCGGGTCGCCGGCGCGGTCCCGACCCGCAGCCAGGCTCCTGAGCCGACCCGTGCGTGGAACAGCTCACCGGTGACCGGGTTGACGACGGCCCCTGCCACCGGTCGCCACGCCCCCGGCGTGGTCGGGTCACCGACGACGGCGGCCACGGACACGGCATACGCAGGAATGCCGTAGAGGTAGTTGACCGTGCCGTCGATGGGGTCGACGACCCAGGTGATCTCCGAGTGGGTGTCCGTGCCGCCCTCCTCCTCGCCGAGGAAGCCGTCCTGGGGCCGGGCTTCGTGCAGGCGTGAGCGCAGGAGGTCCTGGGCCCGCTGGTCCATGATCGTGACGACGTCGGTGGCGGTGCTCTTGGTCTTGGAGACGCTGAGGTCGGCGGGGCGTTCGTCGACGACGAGCCGGCCCGCCTCCAGGCACACCTCGACCGCAAGGCGCTCGAGGGCCTCGAGGGTGGTGGCGTCCGGTGCGTGCAGCTCCATGGTCAGTCCCGCCCGCACAGGGCCGGCCTGGCGTCCCGCAGGTTGGGGCAGCACCCCGGGGCACAGGTGGACGGCATGGCGGCCCGGCCCGGCCAGGCCGGCGTGGCAGGCTCCTCGCCGCGCGCCTGGGCGGCTCTCTCCAGGACGAGGTCGACCAGTCCGGAGACGAACTCCGCATCGACACCCACCGTCGGCACACGCACGAGGCGCAGCCCGAGCCGCTGCGCCGTGGCGGCGGCCTCGGTGTCGAGGTCGTAGACGACCTCCATGTGGTCGGAGACGAAGCCGATGGGTGCCACGACCACCACCGTGGCACCCTCCCGCGCCAGCTCCTCGAGGCGGTCGTTGACGTCGGGCTCGAGCCACGGCTGCGCGGGAGGACCCGATCGCGAGCAGAACACGAGCTCTCCGGTGAGGTCGGTGTCGAGGGTCGCGTTCACCTCGTCGGTGATGGCGGCCCCGAGGGCGATGTGCTGTCGGCTGTAGGCGTTGCCCTCCGCGTCGCCTGGTCCAGACGTGTCGTCCATCGCCGTCGGTATCGAGTGGGTGACGAACAGCAGCCGGATTCCGGCAGCCTCCGCTCCGTCGTGCAGGGCGCCGCGCACGGCTTCGGTGACCAGCCTGGTGTTCGCGCGGGCGAAGCCCGGGTGGTTGGAGTAGGGGCGGATCTTGTCCAGCTCGATGGTCATCCCTGACTCCGCCACCGTCTGCTGCGCGGCAGCGAGGTCCTCGCGGTACTGCCGGCAGGAGGAGTACGACGAGTAGGCGCTGGTGACGACGGTGACCAGGCGCCGCAGGCCCTGGTCGTGCGCCTGCGCCAGGGCCTGCGCCGTGAAGGGGGTGAAGTTGCGGTTGCCCCAGACGATCGGGGTGTCGATCTCGCGCCGGTCGAGCTCCCCGCGCAACGCGGCCAGCAGGGCGCGGTTCTGGTCGTTGATCGGACTGCGGCCGCCGAAGCCGTAGTAGTGCTCGCCGACCTCGAGCAGCCGCTCGTCGGGGATGTTCTTGCCTGCGGTCACGGTTCGCAGGAACAGCAGCACGTCCTCGGGCTTCTCGGGTCCACCGAAGGACAGCAGGAGGATGCCGTCGTAGGGCTCGAGGGGTCCTTCGTCAGTGGTCACGTCAGCGAGCCGTTCATGTGTGGTCTCCAGTGCGAAGGGGTTTCGGGGCGTGGACGTCGAGGATGACCGCCACCATCCGCATGCCGAAGACGAGGGCGACACACCCCCAGATGACGACGGGGTTGATGGCATCGAAGTGGTGGGCGGTGACGATGAGGACCGAGCCGAGCAGGGCGGGTAGCGCGTACATCTCGCGACGCAGCACCTCCGGCACCTGGCCGGCCAGCACGTCGCGGACGATGCCGCCGCCGACTGCGGTGATGCCTCCGACGAAGACGGAGGTGAGGGGGTCCATGCCGGCGCCGAGGGCCTTCAGGGAGCCGCCGATCGCGAAAACCGCGAGTCCGGCTGCGTCGAGCACCCGGACGAAGCGCGAGATCCGCTCGACACCCGGGTGGTAGAGGAAGGTCACGAGGCCTGCGACCAGCGCGGACGCCAGGAGTCGCCAGTCGGAGATGCCCACCGGTGGCAGGGCACCGATGAGGATGTCGCGCATCACGCCACCCCCGAGGGCTGCCGCCCCGGCCAGGACGAGCACCCCGAAGAGGTCGAGGCGCTTCTTCACCGCCACCAGGCCCCCGGACAGCGCGAACGCGAACACCCCGACGAGGTCGAGTGCCAGTTGGAGGTGTGCGTCGAAGGTCAGCATCGCGAGGTCAAAACTACCCTTGCGGCGTGGGCGCTTTCGCCTCGACCTCGGGGATGGCAGAGTCAGCAGCACGGTGCCCTATCCACGAGCAAGGGCGATACGGGAGACCATGCCGATACTGGAGACGATGGCAATGCGGGATTTGCGGCTGATCGGTGTGCAGGAGGACGGCCAGCACCTGTTGCTGTCCGATTCCGAGGGGGAACGCTTCCGGGTCCAGCTCGACGAACCACTGCGCGCTGCTGCCCGTCGTGACCGGCCACGGCTCGGTCAGCTGCAGATCGAGATCGACGGAGGCATGCGTCCTCGCGAGGTACAGGCCCTGATCCGAGGCGGCCTGTCAGCGGAGGAGGTCGCGGGACGGTCCGGCTGGCCGGTCGAGAAGGTCCGCCGCTACGAGGGCCCCATCCTTGCCGAACGTGAGTACGTCGCCGGCCTTGCTCGAGCCGTGCGACTGCGCGGGCGCAGCGCCAGTGGTGCCAGCGCACCCACCCTGTCCGCCCGGGTGAGCCAGCGGCTGTCCGGCCGGGGGGTCGACCCGTCGTCCGCCGAGTGGGACGCGGCCCGCAGCACCGAGGGCGACTGGACCGTCATCCTCACCTTTCCCGCAGGCGGACGGGAGCGTCAGGCCCGCTGGTCCTTCGACGTGCAGGCCCGCACGGTCGCCGCTGTCGACGACGAGGCCCGGTGGCTCAGCGAGGAGGACGCCTCCGGGGCCACCTCTCCGCTTCCGGCTCCGCACCTCGTCTCCGCACCGGTGCGCACGACAACCGTCTACGACGTCGAAGCCGAAGGCGGTGTCGGGTCGGCCCGACACACCTCCCCGCGCGCCTCGTCGTCCTCCTCGACCGAGGAACCGCTGGACCTGATGTCGGCCATGCGTGAGCGCGCCTCGCACCGCGGCCGGCCGCGCCGGCGCAAGAACCCCCCGACCCACACCCCGGTCGACGACGCGCCCCGCCACGACGCCCTCCCCCTCGAGGACCTCGCCTACGACCCGGAGTCGATGGGTCCGCCGCCGGGAGCCAAGGGCCTGCACCCCCTCGACGACCCCGACAGCGCGATCGGCGACGACGTGCTGCCAGCGGTGCTCCCGCCGCAGGCCAGCGAGCCCGAAGTGGGCCACGGGCCCGACGTCGACGCGGAAGCGCATACAGAACCAGAGCCCGAGGCCGAGGCACCGCGTGACCACGCCGAGGCATCCGGCAACCGCGCCGAGGACGACTCGCCGGAGGACCGGGCGCCTCGCAAGACCTCCGCTGGGGCCGCTGGGGCTGCCAAGAGACCCGCTCGCCGCAGCGTCCCGAGCTGGGACGACGTCATGTTCGGGGCCAAGCCCCGCGACTGAGACCGCGCCCGACGACCTGTGCTCAGCCCTGCGGGACCGGGCAGACGTCGAGGTCGAACGGCAGGACGTCCGGTGAGGCCGCGGCTGCGCGGGCGGCTGCCGAGTTCATCCTGCGCATGAAGTGGCGGCGACAGAGCACTTCGTACTCGACGAGGGTCTCGCTGCCGGGCTTGGTGTCGCCGACGACGACCTGCTCCCCCTCGACCACCATCACGCCGCCCACGACGCGGGCGTTGTGGGTGGCCCGTCGGCCACACCAGCACAGGGCCTGCACCTGGAGCACCTGGACCTGGTCGGCGAGCTCGATCATCCTGCGCGACCCGGGGAACAGCTGCGTGCGGAAGTCGGCCGTGATCCCGAACGCGAACACGTCGATGCCCATCTCGTCGACGAGCTTCGCGAGCTGCTCGACCTGGGCAGGGGTGTAGAACTGCACCTCGTCGCAGATGAGGTAGTCGACCCGCAGCCCGCTCGTGGCCTGGTCGACCACGGCCTCCCAGAAGTCGAGGTCGTCACTGACCTCGTGGGCGGCCGTCGACAGCCCGAGCCGGGAGGACAGGACGTCGGTGCCGGCCCGGTCCAGCTTGGTGTAGATCAGGCCGGACCTGCCGCGGGCCTGGTGGTTGTGGTCCATCTGGAGGGCAAGGGTCGACTTGCCGCAGTCCATGGTCCCGGAGAAGAAGACGAGCTCAGCCACGAGAGGACACCCTAGGCGTTGTCGCGCGCTGCGACGTGGAACAGCGGCACGGCCGACTCCTCGGGTGTCAGCGAGCCGTGCAGCCCGAGCAGCGCCAGGAGCTGGGGCCGGGCGCGCCGGGAGTCGACGATGGCGAAGTTGTCCCGCATCGCCACGACCAGGTCGCCGATGCGTGGCCGGTTCACCTCGCTGACCGGTCCGAACCAGCCCTCGCGCGTGGCCTCCTCGCGCGTACGGATCCAGGCCCGCTCCCCCACCCGGGCCGCCCAGGTCTGGGCGACGTCAGCGGCCGCCCCGTCCTCGCAGTAGAGCTGCAGGGCGCGTGGCTCGCCACCGACGTGCCGGATGCCGGCCGCCAGCTCGACGTCGTGGGCGAGGTCGATCCGCAGGGCGTGGGGGGCATCCACCATGCCGTGGTCGGCCGTGATGTACACCGCGGTGTCGCTGGGCACCGACCGCACCAACCGGCCGAGCTCGGCGTCGATGGCCTCCAGCTCGTCACCCCACTCCCAGGACTGGCAGCCGAACACGTGGCCGACCTTGTCGAGCTCGCCCCAGTAGAGGTAGACCAGCGAACGGGTGCTGGACCGCACGGCCTCGAGTGAGGCGTCGACACGGTCAGCGAGCGTGTCAGCCGCGCGAAACCTCCCACCCCGCAACGCGGCCCGCGTCAGCCCTGACCCGTCGAAGAATCCCGGGCCCACGCGGGTGACCGACACCCCGGCCGCCTCGGCGACCTCGAAGACCGTCTCCTGAGGCTGCCAGGTGAGGGGGTCGGGGCCGTCCTCCCAGGAGAGCTCGTTGACCAGGCGGTCCTCGCCGGGCACCAGCACTTCGTACCCGAGCAGTCCGTGCGACCCCGGGGGCAGGCCGGTGCCGAACGTCCCCATCGACGTCGCCGTCGTGGCCGGGAAGCCGGCCGTGATGCGGTATGCCGCGGGCAGCAGCGAGCGCAGGAAGGGAGCGTGTCCGCCGCGTCGCCTGATCAGCTCGTAGCCCAGGCCGTCGACCAGGACGACGAGGGCACGACGCGCCTCGGGCAGCTCGAGGTGGGCCGCGTCGGCATACCTGCGGACACCGAGGCTCGCGGCGACGGCGGGCAGCACACCGGCCAGTCCGGCCTCGTCGTAGTGGGGTGGGAGCAGTCCCGCGTGTGGCATCGGCTAGGGCATCGCCTTGGACCGGTCCTCGACAGGGAGGGGCACGTCAGCTGCCGATGCTCGCCGACAGCTCCCGCGCGAAGCTGAGCGCCTGCTGCAGGGCCGTCTCGCCCTCGGCGTCGGCGCTGATCCGCAGCGAGATGTCGTCGGACGCGACGCTGCCCTCGTAGCCGTGGTCGGCCTCGCAGTCGGGGTCGGCGCAGGTGGCGGGCATCAGGTCGATGCGGCTCACCGCCCCCCACCCCAGCGTGAGGGTGATCTCACGGCCCAGGGATCCGGGCTGGTACTCCTGGGGACGGGCCACCACGTGGGTGATCATCACCCCGCGCACGGCCGAGAGCGGAACGCTCTCGGTCGTGGCCGTGGCGACGTCCTCGTGGCCAGGGCGTTCGTCGGTGTGGTCGTCGGCGTGGGCGATGACCAGCCGCGACGTGGTGAGCGCGAGCACGGTGATGTGGCGACGCACCACATCGTGGTCGAACGTCGTCTCCTGGTGGACCAGGTGGGACACGACCTCCTCGCCACCCAGTGCCGCGTGGACGACGTCCGCCACCAGGGCGGGGTAGTAGCCGGCTCGCTCGATGGCCCGCGTGAGGTCGACGGGCAGCGGTGTCGGCGGCACGRAGGCGCCGTTGGAGGCGGCACCGTGTGCGGAGGCACTCGGTGTGGCGGCGCTCTGTGAGCCGGCATTCTGGGGCGAGGTGGAACCCATGGGTGCCATCTTGCCCTAGGGAGGCCAACCGCGCTCCGGCCAGGTGGCCAGTCAGCGTGCCTACGTGAGGGTGCGACGCCCCGGGTCCTTGCGTCGCGGGGTCGGGGCGAGGGTCACCTCGGCACCGAGCACGTCCACGCCCCCGACCTGCGCATTGACCGGGTTCAGGACGAGGCTGGTCACTTCGGGCAGGTTGTCGGCGAGCACCGACACCCGCGCGATGAGGTCGGCCAGGGCGGCACGGTGCACGGGGGCGGCACCGCGGTGGCCGTGCAGCATGGGCGAGGCCTTGACCGACGAGATCAGGTCGGACACGTCCACGTCCGTCAGCGGCGGGATGCGGTGACCGATGTCGCCGAGCAGCTCGGTAGGCGGACCCGCGATGCTGAACGAGACGACCGGGCCGAACAACGGGTCCTCGTCGGTCCGCACCACGCACGACACCCCCGGCGTGGCCATCCGCTGCACGACGAAGGAGTTGGCCGACATCGGCGCCAGCCGCTCGTTCAGCCCGTCGAAGGCCTCGCGCAGCTGCGCCTCGGTGCGCAGGTCGACCCGGATGCCACTCAGCCCCGGCGAGTGACGCATGAGCGGCGCGACCGACTTGATGACGACCGGATAGCCGATCACCCCGGCCGCGGCGACGGCATCGTCGACCGTGCGGGCAGGCACGCTGCCCCACACATCGATGCCGTAGGCGGCGAGGAGCTCGGTGACCTCCTGGAGGGTCAGCCGTCGTCCTTCGGGCGACTTCTCGAGGACGCGTTCGACGAGGAGCTCGGCCGCCTCACGGTCGATCCCGGCCGGAGCAACGGCGATGCCGCGGTCGCGGGCCCGCCACTCGGCATACCTCGTCGCGGCGGCGAGGGCGCGCACGGCGTCCTCGGGCATCGCGTAGGCGGGCACCACTGTGGGGCGTCCCTCAGCGGCGTCGCCGGACAGTCTTTCGACGACTCCACGCATGCCGAGGAACGTTGCCAGACAGGGCTTCTCGTTCCTCATGGAGGCATCGCGAACCGCCGTGGCGACGTCTTCGTCGGGGGTCACCAGTGGTGGGATGAAGCACGTGAGGACGCTGTCGACCTCGGGGTCGGCGAACGCGTCGGCGAGGGCCTCGGCGAAGTGCTCGCCCCGGGCGTCGCTCGGCAGCGACACCGGCCCGTGGGCGACCTCGAGCCCCCAGCTGATGCAGGCCTCGGCGGTGAGCGCTCCGAGGGCGTCGGAGTTGCCGACGATGGCCACCCGGTTGCCCCGGGGCAGCGGTTGGTGGGCGACGAGCTGGGCGACGTCGAACATCTGGTGGACGTTCTCGACCCGGATCACCCCGGCCTGGCGCAGCATCGCGTCGAAGGCCTCGGGGCGGACCCTCGTCGAGCCCGCCCGGTGCCCCGGCGGGACGCCGTACGACGAGACGCMGGACTTCACGACGATCACCGGCTTGGTCGACGCCAGCCGCCGCGCGATGCGGGAGAACTTGCGCGGGTTTCCCATCGACTCGAGGTAGAGGCCGACCACGTCGGTGCTCTGGTCGTCAATCCAGTACTGCATGAAGTCGTTGCCCGAGACGTCGACCCGGTTGCCCGCGGACGCGAACACCGAGATGCCGAGCCCACGGCGGGCGGCGGACGCCAGGACGGCGATCCCGAGGGCACCGCTCTGGGCGAACAGTCCCAACCGCCCGGTGGGCGGCAGCTCGGGTGCCAGCGAGGCATTGAGCCGGACCGCCGGGTCGTTGTTGATCACGCCGAACGAGTTGGGTCCCAGCACCCGCATGCCCGACTCCCGGGCCGCGGCCAGGAGCTGGGACTGCAGCTCCTCCCCCTGCGGGCCGGACTCGGCGAACCCGGCACTGACGACCAGCAGGGTCCTGACGCCTGCCTCAGCACAGTCGGCGACCACGTCGAGGACCTCCGCGGCAGGCACGGCGACGACCGCGAGGTCGACCTCGTCCGGGATGTCGGACACGCGGGCATGAGCTGGGAGCCCGAGGACCTCCATCGCCTCGCGGTTGACGGCGTGGACGGCACCGTTGAAGCCGGCCGCCATGATGTTGGCCAGGATGTGGTGCCCGATCGAGTCGGACCGGCGGCTGGCCCCCACCACCGCGATGGAGTCGGGGAAGAGCACCGAGTGCATGCTCACCGACTCGGCCCGGTGCTCGCGCGAGAGCCGGACGGCTTCGGAGCGCTCGGTGGRCTGGATCTGGAAGGTCAGGGAGACCACGCCATCCGCGAAATGGCGGCTCACCTCGTAGCCGGCGTCCGAGAACACCGAGATCATCTTGCGGTTCTGCGGCAGCACCTCGGCGGTGAACTCGTCGACCCCGGCCTCCCAGGCGATGACCGCAAGGTGCTCGAGCAGCACCGAGCCGATCCCCTTGCCCTGGTAGAGGTCGGAGATGTTGAAGGCCACCTCGGCGCTGGTCGGGGTGATCCGGTCATAGCGCCCGATGCCGATGATGTCGCCACGCACGGTGGCGACCAGGGCCACCCTGTCGTGGTAGTCGACGTTGGTGAACCGGGTGACGTCGCGGTCGCTGAGCTGGCGCAGGGGTGCGAAGAAGCGCATGTAGATCGACTCGTCGGACTGTCCGGCGTGGAACCGGTGGACCGCTTCGACGTCGCTGGGGGTGATCGGCCGCAGGTGGGCCACGGACCCGTCCCGCAGGACGACGTCGGCCTCCCACTCTGCCGGATAGCCGGCCGGAAGGGCCGAGGCCTCACTCATGGGCGAAAGCATGTCATGAGCAGGCCGGGTGGCTGTCGGCCGACTGCTGATTCGTCGTGGCTACCGGCGGAACTGGCGCTGCCCGAAGCTCGCCCCGGCGTCCGTGCTCACGTCGTAGAGGAGGCCCCCGCTGCCGAGCGCGTACACCGTCTGGCCGCCGGCGGCTCCGACCCAGGACCACGCGTCCGAGCCCTTGACCACCTCGGCGCCCGACCAGCTCGCCCCGGCGTCGCGGCTCGTCGCGAGGGTCGACGGCTCACCCGTGAGGGCGCCGCTCGTCGGGAGTCCCTGCCAGACGGCGACGAGGTGCAACAGGTCGACGGCGGTGAGCCAGACACCGGCGTAGGTTGGCTGCCCCAGGTTGGTGGCGGTGGCCGCAGCAGCCCATCGCTCACCCCGGTCGCTCGACGTGGCCACGGCATACTCGGCGGTCGGCGCCGTCGCGTCCCGACAGAGCGCGACCAGCCCCCCGCGCGTGTTGGCGGTCGCCCACACCCAGACGCCACCGGTCTTCGCGCACCCGGCCGGTCTGGCCAAGGTCTGGGGAGAGCCTGAGACGCGCCGGGGCATCGTCTGCACGGACGGGTCGAGGTAGGACACGCTGACATAGGCGTCGGCACCGTCCATGCTCAGCCACGCCGCCTCGGCGCGTGCGGGCAGGTCGAGCGCTTCGACCTTGGTCGCCCGCGTGGCGGACACCGGCGCCGACCAGATCTCCAGCCCCGTGCAGCCGCGGTCGGCCGCCGCCTCGCCACGCCGGCACTCGTCGGCGGTGACCATCCAGACCGTGCCGCCACCGATCTCGAGCGAGAGCACTCGACGACCGCCGACATCCATGGGTTCGAAACGGTCACCGCCGTTGGTCGTACGGAACACCTGGCTGCCGTAGGCGTAGCCGATGTCCGGTGTCGCGAACCGCAGGCCCACCAGCTGGTTGCTGCCGTCAGGAGTGTGCCGGGCCATCCCTTCAGCGGTGAACGTGGTGAAGGTGGCCCGGGAGGTCCACGTCCCGCCGTCGTCGTCGGAGCCCACCACGGAGACACACGAGGTCCGGCCGCAGGTTGCCGACCCCAACGCGCGCAGGGCGCCCTTGCCACCGTTGGACATCGACACCGGGACAAAGCTGGCGGGGACGGGCAGCGGGCCGGTCCGGACGGGCACGCTGGACGCACCGTCCGACGGGGTCGGCAGCACGACCGACGGCCGGACGGTCTCGGTGACCGTGACCGTCGACACCGCCGACGTGCTGCTCGCGGTGCCTACGACCTGGTCGGTGCCGGGTCCTCGTCCCGTGCCCCAGACGACTCCACCGATCAGGGCGACCGCCGCCGCACCCGCGAGGTAGGGCATCACGTGCCTGCGGCGAGGCCGCGAGGCCTCGAGGACGATCGACTCCCAGCGGTCGGTGCCGGCAGGCAGCTCCCGGATGTCGGCGCGCTCCCGGGCGAAGAAGTCCGCCACGGGATCGCGCTGCTCCCCCGCACCGGGCAGGTCGGACAGGTCGGGGGTCATCGAATCTCTCCCAGCATCGTCGCCATCCGCTGGCGCGCGTCGAACAGGTCCCGCTTGATCGTTCCCTCGGACTTGTCGAGCTGCCGGGCCACGGTGGCCACGGGCAGGTCGGCGAAGTAGTGCAGCATCACGGCCACCCGCAGCCGGTCCGGCAACGCCTCGACGGCATCCCGGACCGTGAGCGTGGTCGCGTGGTCGGCGTCGGCCGTGAAGTCGTCGCGACCCGCCTCGTGACGTTGGTAGGCGACGGCTTCCCGGCCCCGCTTGCGCCAGTGGTCGCGCACGAGGTTGGCGGTCACGGTGTAGAGCCACGGCCGCGGGTCGTCCACCCGGTTGAACTCGCGGAACAGCTTGAGAAAGGCCTCGGTGGCCAGGTCGTGGGCGAGGTCCGGGTCGCCGACCAGCTTGGCGGTCCACCCGGCGAGGCGGGCGTAGTGCACGTCGTAGATCTCACGAACGGACGCTTCCACGTCCACGCGGTCTCGCGCCGGCACTGCCACCCCTCCCGTGAATGCCACCGCGGCCAAGGTCGTCATGCCTCGTGGACGCCGCAGGAGGGCGCCAGGTTGGCCGTGGACGGCGGTGGGTCGCTCGTCAGTCTTGCAGGCGCGCTGCTCCCACCCGTCGCGGGCACGACAGGATGGGCGGATGGAGTTTCGTGAGGTGGTCCGCCGGCGTCGCATGGTGCGTCGTTTCGATCCGTTGCGCCCGGTCGCGGGCACGGCCCTCGCCGAGGTCCTGTATGCCGCGCAGCGGGCTCCCAGCGCCGGTTTCAGCCAGGGCTGGGACTTCGTCGTCCTCGCCGACAACCAGGATCGGCAACGGTTCTGGGATGCCAGCCGCGACCCGGAGCTGCCCCCCGATGCACCCCTCGACGGCTGGCTGTCGGGTGTGTCGTCGGCCCCGGTCCTGGTGCTGTGCCTCTCCGACCCCGACACCTACCTCGACCGCTACGCCGAGCCCGACAAGGGCTGGACCGACCGCGACCCCGCCAGGTGGCCGGTGCCCTACTGGGACGTCGACACCGGCATGGCGGCCATGCTGATGCTGCTCGCCGCAGTCGACCAGGGCCTCGGGGCACTGTTCTTCGGCATCCCCCCGGCGCGGCACGAGCAGGTCCGGCGGGCCCACGGCATACCCGGGAACAGGCGGCTGGTGGGGGTGGTGGCCCTGGGCCACGAGCTGCGCCGCACCGAGGGGTCCAGCCGGACCCGGCCACGCAGGGCGGCCACCGACGTCGTGCACTGGGGGCACTTCAGCGGCGGGGTAGCCGACCACGGGTTCAGCGGCGAGTCGGTGGCCGACCTCGTCTAGGGGTGGGACAAGATTGGGGGGGTTCCCCGCGCCGTGCGGGGACGACCGCAAGGAGATGCACACACGCATGGCCCGCAAGACCCCGCCCGTGCCCGCCGACGAGAGCTTCGTCGAGCGGATCGTCGACATCGACGTAGAGGATGAGATGCAGGGGGCGTTCCTCGAGTACGCCTACTCGGTCATCTACTCGCGCGCCCTGCCCGACGCACGGGACGGCCTCAAGCCGGTGCAGCGCCGCATCCTGTTCTCGATGTCCGAGATGGGGCTGCGTCCCGAACGCGGCCACGTGAAGTCCTCCCGCGTCGTCGGCGACGTCATGGGCAAGTACCACCCCCACGGCGACACGGCGATCTACGACGCCCTCGTCCGCATGGCCCAGCCGTTCACGATGCGCCTCCCGTTGGTCGACGGGCACGGCAACTTCGGCTCACTCGACGACGGCCCGGCGGCCTCGCGTTACACCGAGGCACGGCTCGCGCCGGCCGCGATGCTCATGGCCACCGGCCTCGACGAGGAGACCGTCGAGTTCATCCCCAACTACGACGACCAGCTGCTCCAGCCCGAGGTGCTGCCCGCCGCGTTCCCCAACCTGCTCGTCAACGGTGCCAGCGGAATCGCCGTGGGCATGGCGACCAACATGGCGCCGCACAACCTCGTCGAGGTCATCGGCGCGGCCCGGCACCTCATCGCCAACCCGACCTGCTCCCTCGACGACCTGATGCGGTTCGTCCCCGGTCCGGACCTGCCCCAGGGCGGCCGCATCATCGGGCTCGACGGGATCCGTGACGCCTACCTCGGCGGCCGCGGCAGCTTCCGCACCCGCGCGACGACCCGGGTCGAGAAGACCTCGCCGCGCCGGATGGGCATCGTCGTCACCGAGCTCCCCTACCTCGTCGGCCCCGAGAAGGTCATCGAGAAGATCAAGGACGCGGTCCAGTCCAAGAAGCTCCAGGGCATCTCCGACGTCAAGGACCTCACCGACCGCAAGCACGGCCTGCGGCTGGTCATCGAGGTCAAGAACGGCTTCAACCCCGACGCCGTCCTCGAGCAGCTCTACAAGCTCACCCCGATGGAGGACTCCTTCTCCATCAACAACGTCGCGCTGGTCGACGGGCAGCCAAAGACGTTGGGGCTCAAGGACCTGCTGCGGGTCTACGTCGACTTCCGCACCGACGTCGTGCGCCGCCGCACCGAGTACCGGCTGAACAAGTACAAGGACCGGCTGCACCTCGTCGAGGGCCTGCTCATCGCGATCCTCGACATCGACGAGGTCATCCAGGTCATCCGCACGTCGGACGACGCGGCCGCCGCGCGCGCCCGGCTCATGGACGTCTTCGACCTGTCGGAGGCCCAGGCCAACTACATCCTCGAGCTCCAGCTGCGCCGGCTCACCAAGTTCAGCCGCCTCGAGCTCGACAAGGAGAAGACCGAGCTCGAGCGGCTCATCGAGGAGCTCGAGCTGATCCTCGGCGACGAGAAGCTCCTGCTCAAGACGGTGTCGACCGAGCTCGCCGACGTCGCGAAGACCCACGGGACGCCGCGCCGCACCGTGCTGCTGGAGTCCGCCGGCGTGCCCGCCACCACCGCCACGCCCCTCGAGGTCGCCGACGACCCCTGTTGGGTGCTGCTGTCCTCCACGGGCCTGATGGCGCGCACCGGCTCCGCCGACCCCCTGCCCGTCGACGCCTCGCGCAGCAAGCACGACGCCCTGGTCGGCGCCGTCCGCACGACGGCCCGCGGCGAGGTCGGGCTGGTCACCTCGCGCGGTCGGCTGGTGCGGCTCTCGGCCCTGGAGCTGCCCACCCTGCCGCCGACCAACGGCTCCCCCAGCCTGTCCGGCGGGGCGCCGCTCGCGGCCTACGTCGACCTCCCGGCGGGCGAGGAGCCACTGGCCCTGGTCTCGGTGTCGCCCGACTCCGCCGGGATCGCCCTGGGCACGGCCCAGGGCGTCGTCAAGCGGGTGACGACCGACTACCCGGCGCGAGCTGACTTCGAGGTGATCTCGCTCAAGGACGGGGACGAGGTCGTCGGTGCCGTCGAACTGTCTTCTGGCACAGAGGATCTCGTGTTCATCACCTCGGACGCCCAGCTGTTGAGGTTCGGCGCCGCCGTGGTGCGACCCCAGGGCCGGCCGGCCGGGGGCATGGCGGGCATCAAGCTCGCCGCAGGTCAGCGCGTCACCTTCTTCGGCGCCGTGCCCGAGGGCGCAGACGCGATCGTGGTCACCTCGTCCGGCTCGTCGGGAGCGCTGCCCGGCACCGAACCCGGCTCCATCAAGGTGACCCCCTACACCGAGTACCCACCCAAGGGCCGCGCCACAGGTGGCGTGCGCTGCCACCGGTTCCTCAAGGGCGAGGACACGCTCGTCCTCGCCTGGGCGGGCGCCCTGCCCGCGCGGGCCGCGGCCGCCAACGGCGTGGCGCTGGACCTGCCCGACGCGACGGGCCGACGCGACGGCTCCGGTGTCCCTGCGACGACCGCCATCGCCCGCATCGCCGCGCCGCCGCTGTCGTGAACTCCAGCCACGCCACCCATGCCACTCCCGCGCCAGACGCCTGCTCGGTCGGCTTCGACCAGGCAGACGTCAGCGCCTACGGCACGGCGGCTCGGGCGACCTTCTTCGTGGCACTGGAGCAGCCCGGACCCTGGGGTCGCGACGCTGCGACTCAGTCGCATCTGTCTGCGGGAGTAGGCAGTTCGCTGTCGCAGGCCTGCGCCGACCGCGGTGGCCGACTGTCCCTCATCCGTCGACCCGGACGGCACGCCGACGACGCGCACGGCGGCGCGCACACGGCATACCTCGCGTGGGCGGGCACCGAGCCCTGGTTGCTGAGCCTGACGGTCACCGACCCCGCCGCGCTGCTGGAGCTGGACCTCGACGCCCTCGCCAGAGGTGACCGTGGCGCCGTCCTCGCCACAGTGCCCGGGGCCGCACCGGCCGAGCCGATCTTGCTGGTCTGCACCAACGGACGTCGTGACGTGTGCTGCGCCGTCCGAGGGCGCCCCGTCGCCCTGGACGCGGCGCAGGCCCACCCCGGGCGCGTGTGGGAGGCGTCGCACACCGGCGGCCACCGCTTCGCCCCCACCGGCGTCCTTCTCCCCCACGGAGCGACCCTGGCCCGACTCGACGCCGACCTGAGCGCCCAGCTGCTCGATCGGGCCGCCTCCGACCACCTGCCGGAGGGAGTTCTGGGGCCTCGTCACGACCGTGGTCGCAGCGCGCTGACTGCCCCCGAGCAGGCCGCCGAGTCCCACGTCCGGCACGAAGCCGGCATCACCGACCTCACCGCCCTGACGGTGTCCGAGATCGCCCAGCCAGACCTCGACGTGGCCGCCCGGCCCGCGAAAGCCGAGCCGGGCGTGGGCGCGTATGCCGTGCGGCACAGGGACGGTCGCAGCTGGCAGGTCGCCCTCGAACGCCGGGCCCACGACGAACTGCCCGAATCGTGCGGGAAGGTCCCTGTCCACGTCGTGGACTGGGTCGGCCGAGTACTGGTCTGAGGATCAGGACAATGCCGACGCGTCATGCGCCGGCCTCTTCCCAGTTACCCAATCGTTACCGAGACGCATCCATCTTCGGATTGCGGGGACGGAGCGTAAACGTTTACATGAGACCGGTTCACCTCAGCGCAGAGGCAGTCCGCCTCAGCGCTACGCGAGAAATATGGGAGGCGGGCGAATGGCCCTTCGAATGCACAAGCGGCGCACCCTCACGGTGATGGCCGGAGCTGTGGCCGTGGCGCTCGTCGCCTCGGCCTGCGGCGGCGACGACGGCGGCACCACTGGGGGTAGCTCCGCAGGCGCCACGGCGCGCGGTCCGATCACCTACGTCCAGGGCAAGGACAACAGCGGACTCTTGGCCCCGATGGCCGCGAAGTGGAACGCTGCCCACCCGAACGAGAAGGTGACGGTCAAGGAGCAGTCCGACCAGGCCGACCAGCAGCACGACGACCTCGTGCAGCACTTCCAGGCCAAGGACCCCAGCTACGACGTGGTGTCGGTCGACGTCGTCTGGGTTGCCGAGTTCGCCGCCAAGGGCTGGCTGACCCCGCTCAAGGACAGCTTCAAGCTCGACACCACCGGTTTCCTCGAGCCCCCAGTCAAGGCATCGACCTACAACAAGACGCTCTTCGCCGCCCCGACGTCCTCGGACGGCGCGATGCTCTACTACCGCAGCGACCTGGTGAAGACCCCGCCGAAGACCATCGACGAGATGTGGGGCATGTGCTCCATCGCCAAGAAGAACGGCATCGACTGCTTCGCCGGACAGTTCGCCAAGTACGAAGGTGGAACCTGTAACGCCACCGAGTGGATGAACGCCTACGGCGCCAAGGTCGTCGACGACGCGGGCAAGCCCACCGTCGACTCCCCCGAGGCAGCCAGGGGCCTGAAGGAGCTCGCCGACCACTACAAGAACGGCGACATCCCCAAGCAGGCGATCACCTACCAGGAGGAGGCGAGCCGTGCAGCCTTCCAGGCCGGCAAGCTGCTGTTCCTGCGCAACTGGCCCTACGTCTACAACCTGGCCAGCACCGACGCGTCGTCGAAGGTGAAGGGCAAGTTCGCGGTGGCGCCGCTCCCCGGTGTCAGCGGTCCGGGTACCTCGACGCTCGGTGGCCACCAGGCCGCCATCAGCACCTACTCGAAGTACAAGGCCACTGCGCTGGACTTCCTGAAGTTCCTCACCAGTCCTGAGGAGCAGAAGAACAACATGGAGAAGGGTTCGCTGGCCCCGGTCATCGAGTCCATCTACACCGACGAGGCCCTGGTCAAGAAGTACCCGTACCTCCCGGTGCTGAAGGAGTCCATCGCCAACGCGGTGTCCCGTCCGGTCACGCCGTTCTACCCCGCGGTGACGCAGGCGATCCAGGACAACTTCTTCGCCGCGATCCAGGGGCAGAAGACACCCGAGGCAGCGGTCAAGGACATGCAGGCAGCCATGCAGGCATCCGGCGGCTGACCTGTCCGACGCAACATCCCAAGGTGTGGGGGTGGCCCCACGGGGCCACCCCCACACCTGCAGGACCCCTGCCATTTCGCATCCTCGGTCGAAGCTCGACTCGACCCTCATCTCGACCCACCTTGAGACGCACCTCCCGGGCTAGGAGCAGGCATGAGCGCAGCCACATCAACCGCACCGCGATCGAGCGGTACGAAGCCGAAGAAGAGCAAGGGCCTGAACGCAGGACAGGGCCGTCAGGGCCTCCTGCTCGTGGCCCCCACGATCGCCTTCCTGACGCTGATCATCATCTACCCGCTGTTCAAGGCCATCCAGCTGTCCTTCGGGAAGGACCAAGGGCTCGACCCGGCGACCGGCTTGTTCGTCGAGGGCGGCAACGCGGGCCTGTCCAACTACACGCACTGGCTGCTCCAGAAGTGCGGTGACGTCGACTGCCCGCCGGGCACGCTCGGTGCGCAGTTCTACGACGCCCTCTGGGTGACGCTGTTCTTCACCGTCGTCAGCGTCGTCCTCGAGGTGCTGCTCGGCATGTGGTTCGCGATGATCATGAACCGCGACTTCAAGGGCCGCGCCCTCGTGCGCGCCGCCATCCTCATCCCCTGGGCGATTCCGACCGCGGTGACCGCCAAGCTCTTCTACTTCATCTTCGCCTTCGACGGAATCGCCAACGTCCTGCTGGGTTCTGTCGGGATCTCACCCCAGCTGTGGACCAGCGACCCCATGGCGGCCAAGTTCGCCATCATCATCGCGGACGTCTGGAAGACGACGCCGTTCATGGCCCTGCTGATCCTGGCCGGCCTGCAGCTGATCCCTTCGGACGTCTACGAGGCGGCCGAGATCGACGGCGCCAGCAAGTTCCAGACGTTCGTGAGGATCACGCTGCCCCTGGTCAAGACCCCCCTGATGGTCGCAGTGCTCTTCCGCACGCTCGACGTCCTGCGCATCTACGACCTCCCAGCGATCCTGACCCAAGGCGCAGGAGGCACCACGTCGTTGTCGATGCTGGTCATCAGGCAGATCCGCAGCGGCTTCCACAGTGCGTCCGCGCTGTCGACGATCGTGTTCCTGCTGATCGCGCTGACCGCCTTCCTGTTCATCAAGTTCGGTGGCGCCGACGTGATCCAGAAGCCCCCGTCGAAGGCGAAGCCGAAGGACCCGAAATCCGAGGTCGGTAACCCGGTCGCCGCCAACGCCACTTCGACAGGAGCCTGAGATGAGCACCACGACCACCACGGCCGCTCCCCCGGCTTCGGGCCGCACCGAGGCCCAGGAGATCCACTTCAAGAGCAACCGCAACGCCAAGATCCGGATGTACTTCGGTCTCGCGGCGATCGTCATCTGGGGCCTGTCCCCGTTCTACTGGATGATCGTCACCGCGTTCCGTGACGTCGGCTACACGTTCGACAGCAGCCCGTGGCCGACCCACGTCACGCTCGACAACTTCCGGACCGCCTTCTCCACCGAGCGTGGCAACCACTTCGGTGCGGCGCTGTGGCACTCGGTCATCATCGGCATCGTGACGACCATCGTCGCCATGGTCGTCGGGGTCTTCGCGTCCTACGCGCTGGCCCGGCTCCAGTTCCCCGGCAAGTACATCGTCCTGGGCATCATCCTCGGGTCCTCGATGTTCCCGGGCGTCGCCCTGGTCTCGCCGCTGTTCCAGATGTTCTCCGACTGGGGCTGGCTGACCGGCGCGAACTACCAGGCGCTGATCATCCCGAACATCTCGTTCGCGCTACCACTCACGATCTATACCCTCACGGCCTTCTTGGCCGAGATGCCGTGGGAGCTCGAGGAGTCCGCGCGGATCGACGGCTGCACGCCCGGTCAGGCGTTCCGCAAGATCATGATCCCCCTGGCCGCCCCCGGCCTGTTCACCACGGCGATCCTGGCCTTCATCGCGAGCTGGAACGAGTTCCTGCTGGCGGCGCAGTTCTCGACGCCGGCGACCCAGACGGTCACGGTGGCCATCGCGCAGTTCACCGGTGCCCAACCTCGACAAGAGCCGTACACGGCGGTCATGGCAGCCGGCACCATCGTCACCGTGCCGCTCATCATCATGGTGCTGATCTTCCAGCGGAAGATCGTGTCCGGACTCACTGCCGGAGGTGTGAAGGGCTAGGCGTCAGCCGACACCCCTCGATCATGGGCATCTTCAACCCCGGGGGTGGCACGGGCGGTCAGCGGGCGCGAGCCCAACGGCTGGACATGCTGCTCGGGATCCTCGGGTTCTTCGCGTTCATGGCCGTCGTGCAGACGGTCCTGCTGGAGGTCCGCGGGGAGCCAGCGGTGGCGTCCGCCCTGCTCCTCGCGGTCCTTCTGGCGGCCCTCTGGTTCGTCTGGCGGCTGCGGCGCAACAACGGCGTCTAGACCTCGACTGGAGGTGCGAGATGACCACCATCGGCGATGTGGCCAAAGCCGCGGGGGTGTCCGTGGCCACCGTGTCGCGCGCGTTGCGCGGGGTGGACAGGGTGAGCCCCCGCACCCGCGACCGGGTCCTGGCCGCCGCCACCGAGCTGCACTACGTCGCCTCCCCCGCCGCGACCAGCCTGGTCTCCGGTCGCACGCGCGGCGTCGGCGTGATCACGCCGTACTTCAACCGGTGGTTCTTCGCGACCGTCGTCAGCGGCATCGAGAAGGCGCTGCGCGAGGAGGGCTTCCACGTCCTGCTCTGCGATCTCGAGGGGCACACCTTCGACACACGGCTGCCCATCACCCAGAACATGCTCTGGAAACGCGCGGACGGTGCCATCATCCTCAACGTCCCGCCCAGGCCGGCTGAACGATCCCTGCTGGACCGCCTCGGTATGCCGGTGGTGACAGTGGGCAACCGGCAGCCGGGATGGCCTTCGGTGCGGATCGACGACCGTGCCGCGATGGCGCTGGCGACGCGCTACGCGATCGAGCTCGGACACCGCGACATCGGCTACGCGGGGACCGTGCCCTCCTCGATCACCCACCTGCAGACACCCTTCGACCGGCGGGACGCCTTCGCCAAGGTGATGTCCGACCACGGCCTCGTGTGTCCGCCCGAGTGGACCCTGGAGTGCGACTGGACCGCCGCCGGTGCCGCAGAGCACGCCGACCGCATGTTCTCGCTCCCCCACCTGCCCACCTGCGTGATCGCCGCCTCCGACGAGATGGCCTTCGGGGTCCTGAGCTCTGCCCGACGGCACGGCCTGGACGTGCCGCGCGACGTGTCGGTCATCGGCATCGACGATCACATCCACGCCGAGATCTTCGACCTCACCACCGTCCGCCAGGACGTCGAGTCCCAGGGGCGGCGAGCCGGGCTCCTCATGCTGGACGCCCTGCACGGCCGCGCGTCCGACACGATCATCGACGACGTGCTCGACGTCGAGCTCGTCGTCCGTGGCTCGACCGCGGCTCCGTCACGCCAGCCGTCACACCAGCCGTCGCACGAGGCGTCACACCAGGTAGCCGCGCTCCCCCAGTCGGGCTGACGCCGGCCGTGGCCTGACCTCGCGGCGACCAACGCCCATGGAGTCGCCCGGCTCGGCTCAGGCGTCGATCCGCTCCCGGTCCAACCCCGCGGCGGAGTCGACGATGAAGTCCTTGCGCGGCGCCACGTCGTTGCCCATGAGCAGCTCGAAGACCCGCTCGGCCGCCTCGGCGTCGCGCAGGGTCACCTTGCGCAGGGTGCGGTGGCGCGGGTCCATCGTGGTCTCAGCGAGCTGGTCGGCATCCATCTCCCCGAGTCCCTTGTAGCGCTGCAGGGGCTGCTTGATGTTCTTGCCCCGCTTGCCGAGCGACGCCACCGTCGTGCGCATCTCCTTCTCGGAGTAGGTGTAGATCAGCTCGTTCTTCTTGGACCCCATGTTCACGACCTCGATGCGGTGCAACGGGGGCACGGCGGCATACACCCTCCCCGCCTCGACGAGGGGACGCATGTAGCGGAAGAACAGGGTGAGCAGCAGCGTGCGGATGTGGGCGCCGTCGACGTCGGCGTCGGTCATGATGATGACCTTGCCGTAGCGGGCCACGTCGAGGTCGAACGACCGGCCGGAACCCGCACCGATCACCTGGATGATGGCGGCGCACTCGGCGTTCTTGAGCATGTCCGAGACCGAGGCCTTCTGGACGTTGAGGATCTTGCCGCGGATCGGCAGCAGGGCCTGGTAGTCGCTCGAGCGGGCGAGCTTGGCGGTGCCCAGGGCGCTGTCTCCCTCGACGATGAACAGCTCGGACCTCTCGACGTCGGTGGAGCGACAGTCGGCGAGCTTGGCGGGCAGGCTGCTGGTCTCCAGGGCGTTCTTGCGACGTTGGGTCTCCTTGTGCAGCCGCGCGCTGATCCGCGACTTCATCTCCGAGACGACCTTCTCGAGCAGCAGCGCCGCCTGGGCCTTCTCGCCCCGCTTGGTCGAGGTGATCCGGGCGGTCAGCTCCTGCTCGACGACCTTGGCGACGATGGCGCGCACGGCGTTGGTGCCGAGCACCTCCTTGGTCTGGCCCTCGAACTGCGGCTCGGCGAGACGCACCGTCACGACCGCCGTGAGGCCGGCCAGCACGTCGTCCTTCTCCGGCTTGTCGCTGCCGACCTTGAGTCGGCGGCTGTTGACCTCGAGCTGTTTGCGGAAGACCTTGAGCAGGGACTGCTCGAAGCCGGTCATGTGGGTGCCGCCCTTGGGCGTGGAGATGATGTTGACGAAGGAGCTGACCCGGGCGTCGTAGCCGGTGCCCCAACGGACGGCGATGTCGACGCCGCACTCGCGCTCGACCTCCGTGGGTGACATGTGGCCCTTGGCGTCGAGGACCGGCACCGTCTCGGTGAAGGTGCCGGTGCCCTGCAGCCGCCACACCTCGGTCACAGCCGCGTCCGGAGCCAGGAACTCCACGAACTCGGAGATGCCGCCGTCGTGCACCAAGGTCTCGACGTGGGTCGCCGTCTCCCCCGCGGTGCCGGGTCGACGGCGCTCGTCGCGGATGACCAGGGTCAGTCCGGGGATGAGGAAGGAGGTCTGGCGCGCCCGCGCGATCAGCCCGTCGTAGTCGAACTCGGCGTCCTTGAGGAAGATCTGCTCGTCGGCCCAGTAACGGATCCGGCTACCGGTCACCCCACGCTTGGTCCTGCCGACGACAGCCAGCTCGCTGGTCCGCTCGTAGGGGGTGAACTCGTGGTCAGGGGCCTTGTCGTCGGTGGCGACGTCCGGGAAGTAGCCGGGCTCACCGCGTCGGAAGCTCATGGCGTAGGTGTTGCCGCCGCGGTCGACCTCGACGTCGAGCCGGGCCGAGACCGCGTTGACCACCGACGCGCCGACGCCGTGCAGGCCACCGGAGGCGGTGTAGGAGCCGCCGCCGAACTTCCCGCCGGCGTGCAGCTTGGTGAAGACCACCTCCACACCGGTGAGCCCGGTCCGAGGCTCGATGTCGACGGGAATGCCGCGTCCGTTGTCGCGCACCTCCACCGAGCCGTCGCGGTAGAGGATGACCTCGATCCGGTCACACACGCCGGCCAGCGCCTCGTCCACCGCGTTGTCGATGATCTCCCACAGGCAGTGCA
>NZ_JBFUEP010000046.1:0-60642 GCF_056403895.1 Pedococcus sp. P2_E5 | reverse complement strand
CCTCGAGCCCGAGGCGCGGCCCACCCGCGACGACAAGCGCGCCGACTACGCCGACCGTCGGGCGGCCAAGACCGCTGCCCGCGCCGAGCTCGCTGCCGAGCGTCGGGCCGGCCACTGGGCCACTGCGAAGAACGAGGACACCGAGGAATGAGCGCGGCGGAATGAGCGCGGCTGACCGCCGGGGCGACGTGGCGCGCGCTCGGCGACTCGTGGTCAAGGTCGGGTCGTCGAGCCTGACCGACGTCGGGGGAGGGGAGCTCGACGAGCAGCGGCTCGTCGCTCTCGTCGACGTGCTCGCCAAGCGGCGCCTCGCCGGGCAGCAGGTCGTGCTGGTCTCCTCCGGCGCCATCGCCGCAGGGATCGCCCCGCTCGGGTTGACCAAGCGTCCGTGGGACCTCGCGACGCAGCAGGCGGCGGCCAGCGTGGGGCAGGGTGCCCTCGTCGCGGCATACCAGCGGGCCTTCGGTGTCCACGGGCTCACGGTCGGGCAGGTGCTCCTCACGGCCGACGACATGACCCGGCGGTCGCACTACACCAACGCCCGCCGCACCCTGGACCGGTTGCTCGAGCTCGGGATCGTGCCCATCGTCAACGAGAACGACACCGTGGCCACCCACGAGATCCGGTTCGGGGACAACGACCGGCTCGCCTCCCTGGTGGCGCACCTCGTGCACGCCGACGGTCTCGTCCTGCTCACCGACGTGGACGCGCTCTATGACGGGCCGCCCAGCCGCCCGGGGAGCCGACGCGTCCCCACCGTGGTCGGGGGTGCCGGCCTGGACGCGATCGCGATCGGTGGCACCGGTTCGAGCGTCGGCAGCGGCGGCATGGTCACCAAGGTCGAGGCGGCCTCCATCGCGAACGCGGCGGGGATCACGACCGTGCTCACCAGCGCGGCGCAGGTCGAGCAGGCGCTCGCCGGCGACGACGTCGGCACCGTGTTCGTCCCCACCGGCTCGCGTCGTACCTCCCGCAAGCTGTGGCTTGCCCACGCCACGACGCCGATGGGCCGGCTCCTGCTCGACCCCGGAGCCGTACGCGCGGTGACCGAGCGGCGCACCTCGCTGCTGCCCGCCGGGATCACCGGCGTGGAGGGCACCTTCTCCGACGGTGATCCCGTGGACCTGTGTGCTCCCGAGGGGCGCGTGGTCGGCCGGGGCCTGGTCAACTACAGCTCCGCGGAGCTGCCCGGCATGCTCGGCCGCTCGACGCGTGAGCTGGCCAAGGAGCTCGGGCCGGAGTACGAACGTGAGGTCGTGCACCGCGACGACCTCGTCATCCTGTAGGAGCGCCTGCGCCTGCTGCCCGGGTGTCAGCGGAGCTGGCTGACCTCGAACTGGAGCCGCGGCGAGGCGATGGTCTCCTGCGACTGCACCAGCTGGAGCTCGCGGTCACCGGAGTCGAGGGTGTTCTGGAGCAGGTCGAACACGCTGCTCGACGTCCGGGCCAGGGCCACCGCCGGGTCGCCCGTCGAGAGCAGGTGGGCGGTGAACAGGGCGGCCGTGACGTCGCCGGAACCGTTGGCCTTCATGGCCAGTCGCGGCGTCTGGACGATCCACGCGCCGTCGTCGGTGACGGCAACCATCTCGATGGTGTCGGCAGGGGCGTCGGGACGCTCGACGCTGGTGACCAGCACGGTCGACGGGCCCAGACCACGCGCGAGCTCGACGGAGGCCAGCGTCTCCTCGATGGTGCGCGGCTGCGTGCCCGTGAGGTAACCGAGCTCGAACTGGTTGGGCGTGATGAGGTCGGCAGCCGGCACGACGCGCTCGCGCAGCAGGACGGGGATCGCGGGGTGGACGAAGCAGCCACTCGTGGCGTTGCCCATCACGGGGTCGCAGGCGTAGATCGCGAGCGGGTTGGCCGCCTTGACCCGCGCCACGGCGTCGAGGATGACGTCACCGATGTCCTCACCGCCCTGGTATCCGGACAGCACCGCGTCGACCCCCGGGAAGGCGCCGCGCTCCTCGACCCCCCGCAGGACGGCGCGGACGTCCTCGGCGGGCAGCAAAGGGCCACGCCACTCGCCGTAGCCGGTGTGGTTCGAGAAGTGCACGGTGTGCACGGGCCAGACCTCGACGCCCAGCCGCTGGAGGGGGAAGACGGCCGCGCTGTTGCCGACGTGGCCGTACGCGACGGAGGACTGGATCGACAGGATGCTCACCTCAGCATTCAACCAGTGCCCCGGTTGCTGGACGGGCAGCTGGCTCGGGGGCCACGCGGCATACCCTTGGGCCATGGCTGAGATCGACCACGCCGCCGTCGAGCAGGTGGCCACCGCGGCCCGCGCCGCTCGCGCGGCCTCCCGCAGGCTGGCGCTGCTCTCGCGGGCGGACAAGGATGCCGCGCTGCACGCGCTCGCGGACGCCCTCGACGCCGCGACGGACACGATCGTGGCCGCCAACGCCGAGGACCTCGAGCGTGGCCGCGGTTCCGGTATGCCGCAGGGCTTGCTGGACCGCCTGGCTCTCGACCCGCAGCGGGTCGCCGCCGTGGCCCAGGCGCTGCGTGACGTTGCCGCCCTGCCTGACCCGGTGGGGGAGGTGGTCCGGGGCTCGACCCTGGCCAACGGCCTGCAGATCCGCCAGGTGCGCGTGCCGATGGGCGTCGTGGGCATGGTCTACGAGGCGCGCCCCAACGTGACCGTCGACGCCGCGGGGCTGGGCCTGAAGTCGGGCAACGCCGTCATCCTCCGGGGTGGTTCGGCCGCCGAGTCCACGAACCGGGCGCTGGTCGACGTGATGCGGGCGGGCCTCGAGGCGCAGGGACTGCCGGCCGACGCCATCACCCTGCTCGAGGGTGGGCGGGACGCCGTGCGGGCGCTGCTCACGGCCCGGGGACTGGTCGACCTGATCATCCCGCGCGGTGGTGCCGGCCTCATCCAGACCGTCGTGATGGAGTCGACGGTGCCCGTGATCGAGACCGGGGTGGGCATCGTCCACGTCTACGTCGACGCTGCCGCCGACCTCGCCAAGGCCCTGGCCATCACCGTCAACGCCAAGACCCACCGACCGAGCGTCTGCAACGCGGCCGAGTCGCTGCTGGTGCACCAGGCGGTCGCGGCGGACTTCCTGCCCAAGGTGCTGGCCGAGCTCTCGGGTGCCGGTGTGGTCCTGCACACCGACGACGCGTCGGGCGCGGCTGCCGATGCCGCAGGGGTGGCCCACCAGGCCGCGACCGAGGAGGACTACGGCACCGAGTACCTCGCGCTGGAGATGAGCGTCCGCGTGGTGCCAGACCTGGATGCCGCCATGGAGCACATCCGGACCTACGGCTCGGGGCACACCGAGGCGATCGTGACCGAGGACCGCGCGGCCGCCCGACGGTTCACCAGCGAGGTCGACGCCGCTGCCGTCATGGTGAACGCCTCGACCCGGTTCACCGACGGGGGAGAGTTCGGTTTCGGCGCGGAGATCGGGATCTCCACCCAGAAGCTGCACGCCCGGGGGCCGATGGCCCTGCCGGAGCTCACCACGACCAAGTGGATCGTCGAGGGCGACGGACAGGTGCGCGCCTGAACGCTGCGCCGGTGAAGGCTAGGACCGGCGGGACACCGATGGTGCCGGCTGGCCCGCGGGCATGAAGGGCTGGTCCGCAGGGGTGACGGGGCCGGTCAGCGAGTCGTAGGCGACGAAGTAGGCCGGCCGGGCATGGAGCTGGGCGTACATCCGGGCGACGTACTCGCCGAGGATGCCCACACACAGGAGCTGCACGGCCCCCACCCCGGCGACGGCGACGACGGTGGAGGTCCAACCCGGCAGCGTGTGGCCGAGGGCGCGGGCGACCAGGGCGTAGCCGAGCAAGGCGAACGACCCGACCCCGCCGAGCAGCCCGAGCCAGGTGGCGGCGCGCAGGGGAGCGGTCGAGAAGCCGGTCACGCTGTCGATGGAGAGGCGAATCATCGTGGAGAGCGGGTACTTCGACCGGCCGGCTGCACGCTCGTCGCGACGGTAGGTCACCGAAGCCGAGGGGAAGCCGAGCGTGGGTACGACGAAGCGCAGCACCCGGCCGTGCTCGGGCAGCGAGTTGACCGCATCGACCGTGGCCCGGGACATGAGCCGGTAGTCGCCGGCATCGACCTGGGCGTGGGTGCCGGAGAGGAGGCGGATCAGGCGGTAGAAGACCCGGGCGCTGATCCGCTTGAACATCGGGTCGGCGGAGCGGTCGGACCGCACGCCGTAGACGACGTCGACCCGCCGGGCGCGTACCTGCGCCAGCATCGCGGGGATGACCTCCGGCGGATCCTGGAGGTCGGCGTCCAGGGTGATCACGTTGTCGCCCCGGGCGCTCGCGAGCCCCGCGGAGATGGCCGCCTGGTGGCCCGCGTTGGCGCGCAGCCGGATGATCCGCAGCTGGGGCCAGTCGCGGCTCAGGCGCAGCAGCACCGCGGGGGACAGGTCGTCGCTCCCGTCGTCGACCATGACGACCTCGTACACCGTGCCGAGCCCGTCGGCGACGGGGCGGAGGCGGGCGGCGAGCAGGGGCAGGACGTCCTCTTCGTTGTACACGGGGACGACGATGCTCAGCTCGGGGGTCATGAGGACAAGGCTACGTGTCTCGGGGTCCACGTCCGAGCGAGTGGCGGCACCCCGCACGGGTCCCCCACGGCTGCCCGGGAAAGGGTGAGGGCCCCTCGAAGTATGAGTTCGAGGGGCCCTCGGTGGAGTTCCTCCCGGCCGCTGGCAGAACCGGCTGCTGGGTGGATCTCCGGGTGCGAGGTCCGGCGCCACCGAGGTGACCCCTTGCTCGCGGTGCGAGGTCCGGCGCCACCGAGGTGACCCCTTGCTCGCGGTGTGGGTCCCCAGTCCACCGAAGCGGCCTGGTTTCCCACGGTGCGGGTGCTGCCGTCACCGAGGTGACGACCCTCCCCACGGGGTGGTGCAGCTCCTTGGTCGGCGAACCGGCCACGACGCTGCCCCTGTCGACCGCCCACGTCCTCCGGCGAACCGGACGTTGTGGCCACTGCGACGATGGCGCCCTGCCTGCTCCGGCGAACCGGTGCAACCACGGCGATGCGATCTGGTCAACGGGCCCGGCATTCCTCCGCGGCGTCGCCCGCGGACCTGTCAGCCCGAAGGCCTCGAGGACCTCGTCCGAGCGAACCCGGTCGAGGCGGTCGTCCGTTATCCGGTTGACCTGTGCTCCTGTCTCACGGCCGTCCCGGGTCTCCCCGTTTCGACCCTCCGACCGGAGCGCGTGAGAGATTTCTAATGGCCCCATCCATTGTGCCGCAATAGGTTTCGCGAAACTTTTTTCGTCCACCGGTTTCCCACACCGTTGTCCACACCCGGCCGTGCTCGCCACGGATGTTGTGCACACCCCTGTGCACAACATCCGTGGACAGATCGCTGTCACATCCCTGACAGATCCGCCGAGAGGGACGCCTGGCGAGGCGGGGCGGCGATGGTCACGGCCCGGGCCCCGGTGGCGGGTACGCTGAGGCCCATGTCGTTGTCTCTGTCGCCTGTGTCCCTGCCGAACCTGGTCGTCGTCGCCGAGGAGCACACTCGCGAGCTGCCGATGTCTCCCTATGCGTTCGGGGTCATCGCGTTCGTCTCGTTCCTCGCCCTCCTGGCCGTCCTGTGGGCCTTCCGCGGCACCGCCCAGAAGCACGCTCTCGGCCACGCCTCGCACGGCAGCGGCCAGCAGCACGACAGCCACGGCGCGCACACCGACCACCAGGGCAGCCACCACTGACCATGCGCCTCGGAGTGATGGGCGGGACGTTCGACCCGATCCATCACGGCCACCTGGTGGCCGCCTCCGAAGTCCAGACCCGGTTCGGGCTCGATGAGGTCGTCTTCGTACCCACGGGCCAGCCCTGGCAGAAGGACGAGCGCGAGGTCAGCGCGCCGGAGCACCGCTACCTCATGACGGTGGTGGCGACGGCCTCCAACCCCCGCTTCACGGTGAGCCGGGTCGACATCGACCGCCCCGGCCCCACCTACACGATCGACACCCTGCGCGACCTGCACCGCGAACGGCCCGATGCCGAGCTGTTCTTCATCACCGGCGCCGACGCGCTGGCCCAGATCCTGTCCTGGAAGGACGCCGACGAGCTGTTCGACCTCGCCCACTTCGTCGGTGTCACCCGGCCGGGCTACGTCCTGTCGGAGTCCGGCCTCCCCGCCGACCGGGTCACCTTGCAAGAGGTGCCCGCGATGGCGATCAGCTCCACCGACTGTCGAGCGCGCGTCGAGCGCGCCGAACCCGTCTGGTACCTCGTGCCCGACGGCGTCGTCCAGTACGTCAACAAATACCGCCTGTATGCCGCCGGCACACCCGCCGGCGCACCGGCACGAACGTAGGAGAGCAGTGCCCGCCACCGAACGATCCCTTGACCTGGCCATGACGGCCGCCAAAGCTGCCGACGACAAGCTGGCCACCACCGTGGCCGGCATCGACGTCAGCGAACAGCTCGCCCTGACCGACGTGTTCGTCATCGTCTCGGCGAGCACCGACCGACAGGTCGGCGCCATCGTCGACGAGGTCGAGGACCAGCTCCGCGAGAAGGGCGCCAAGCCGATCCGCCGCGAGGGCGAGCGGGACGGCCGCTGGGTGCTCCTGGACTTCGGCGACATCGTCGTCCACGTCCAGCACGACGAGGAGCGCGAGTTCTACGAGCTCGAGCGGCTCTGGAAGGACTGCCCCGAGATCGACCTCGGCGTGCCCAAGCGCCGGGACGCATGAGCGGCGAGGCCTCGGCCTCGACCGCCCCGACGACCTCTGGTCGGCGCCGCATCATCGTGCTGCGGCACGGCCAGACCGACGACAACGCGCGGGGCGTGTGGCAGGGACAGGTCGACAGCGACCTGTCCTCGCTCGGCCACCAACAGGCACGGGCAGCGGCCGGCGCGCTCGCGGCATACGCGCCCTCGGTGGTGGTGGCCTCCGACCTGAAACGGGCGGCGGAGACCGGCGCGGAGGTCGCGCAGGCGTGTGGCCTGCCGATCAGCTATGACGCGCGGTGGCGTGAGATCCACGTGGGTCAGTGGGCGGGGATGACCAGTGAACAGGTGAGCAGCGAGTTCCCGGAGGAGCGGCTGCGACACCTGCGTGGCGAGGACTTCGTGCGCGGGGTCGACGGGGAGTCGCTCTCGGATGTGGCGCAGCGGGTGCGCGCCGCGCTGGACGACCTGCTCGACGGGCTGCCGGCGGGGGAGACGGCCGTGGTGGCGACGCACGGGGTGACCGGCCGCGTGGTCATCGCCGAGCTGGTCGACCTCGATCGGCTGACCGCCTGGCGAGTCCTGGGCGGTTTCGGAAACTGTCACTGGGCCGAGGTCGTCGAGGCCGAGAACGGCTGGCGGATCCAGGCCTGGAACGCATCGGCCTGAGGTCTGCACGCCAGCGCCGTCCCGATTTGGAGATTGGGTGGGGGTACTGGGTAAACTTCCGCAGTCCCCCTCGGGGGATGTCCCACTCGGGAGACCGGGGCTGTGGCGCAGTTGGTAGCGCACTTCCATGGCATGGAAGGGGTCAGGGGTTCGAATCCCCTCAGCTCCACAATTACGGAACGGCGCCTGATCTGCGGAATCGCAGGTCAGGCGCCGTTTTCGTTTTGCCGCCGCCAGTCACGAGTGTGCGTTGCGTCAGAGCGCCTTCCTGATGCGGCGGGCGCGGTGCCGCAGCGACTGGGATCGAGCAGCCTCCCGGTGGCCAGCGGACTAGGTTGGTCCTGTCACGGCAGGTTTGGTAGCCATCGCGGACGATGCCCGCGGGCGTCTGCGGTCTGTGACCCCGGCCACCGGGTCAGGCGCCCGGCACCCCCGCGTGGCTCGGCAGAGGAGGCACGGATGCCGGTGAGACTCAACCACACGATCGTCTACTGCAGCGACCAGCGAGCCTCGGCCTCGTTCCTGTCCGAGGTCCTGGGGCTTGCGGCCCCGACGCGGTTTGGGCCGTTCTCCGTGGTCGAGGTGGCCAACGACGTCTCCTTGGACTTCCTCGAGGAAGGCCCGGTGCACCCCCAGCACTACGCGTTCCTGGTTGACGAGGACGAGTTCGACGAGATCCACCGACGAATCCTCGACCGAGGGATCGCGTACTGGGCCGACCCTGAACGGACCCGAGCACAGCAACTGAACACCAAAGACGGCGGCCGCGGACTGTACTGGTTGGACCCGGACGGTCATGTCCTGGAGATCCTCACCGTGCCCTACGGCGGCTGGCCGGTGCCGGCAGGCCCATAACTGCGTGCAGCCGGCTCGCTACCTCACGCGAACGTCACTTCTCCCTTCGGCGGGCGCCAGAGCCTCGCCAGCGGCCGGGCCAGGGGAGAGGTCCAAACGGCTGCTTGACCAACTGCTTGCGGCCCGTTGGCGGCGGTCGGTGGCGGGGGACTACCCGGCGGGGGTGACGCGGGTGAAGCGGAACCGCAGCTCGGGACGCTTGAGGTCTCCGTCATCGACGACGATGCACGATTCTCGCAGCGCGAACGTGCCGTCGAAGGTGACCGTCTCGCCGACGTCGAGGCCGGTGATGCTGCTGTACACCGGGTCGGCCGGCTCGATGGTCGTGGTTCCGCTCAGGTCGGTGAAGCGGCTGCTGGCGGTGCCTAGCTTGACGTGGTTGCCGATGTCCAGGGTCAGGGTGCGGTGGCCGATCGTGGTGCCGACCTCGGTGACCCTGCCGACCCAGCCGGTCACGTCGCCGGACGGGCCGAGCATGGTGCAGATCTCGTCGTCGCGCTCTGCTTCCAGGGCCTTGGCTCGCACCTCGTTGTCGGTGACCAGGCGCTGCGCTGTCGTCAGGGACCGCATCACGTTCTGCTGGCTGGTCGGCATCGAGCGGGTGCTTGGCCCGGCGTCCTTGGCGAGGCCGATCGCGAGGGCCGTGATGACGAGGGCGGCCGCGGTCACGGACAGTGCCCAGGCGACGATGGTTCCGGTGTGCGACGTGCGACCGGCGGGGCCACCCGCCCGGTAGGCCCCGGCGGTACCGGTAGGGGCAGGGGACTGGTGGCGGGTCCACGCGGTTCCGTCCCAGTAGCGCAGCATGCCGGGCTGGTCCGGGTCGGGGTACCAGCCGGCCGGGGTGGGGCCTTGGGCCATCGAACGTCTCCTGGGAACGGGCGCGGGGAAGCGTCGCGCCCACGCAGTGTCACTCACCGCTGTCATTGCGCATGGTCGAATCGGGACAAGACTCCGGTGGCCACGCTCCCCGCGTTGTCCTTCTTCGGTTTCTGGATGTGTGGGGGGATTCGGGAGGTCTGCCGGTGCGCTCGTAGGGTGGCTGCGCCCCACCGTTCGCACAGAGAGACGACATGGACGCTTCTGACCGCTTGGTCATGCCTGCCCGGGTGCCGAGCCCCGCCACCCGCACGGAGTCCACCAGGCCCGGCGCCAGGTGGCTGCTCGAGCACCGCGTGCAACCAGTGGGGCCCGAGTCGGGGGAGGAGCACGCGAAGCCGCACGCGTGGTGGAAGGTGATGACCCTGACCGGGGTCGACTACTTCTCCACCCTGGCGTACCTGCCCGGCATCGCGGCGCTGGCCGCCGGGGCGTTGTCACCGTTGGCGACGTTGCTCATCGTGCTGCTGACCCTGCTGGGGATGCTGCCGATGTACTCCCGCATCGCGCGCGAGAGCCCGCACGGGCAGGGGTCCGTGGCCATGCTGGAGGACCTGCTGCCGTTCTGGCGGGGCAAGGTGTTCGTGCTGGTCCTGCTCGGGTTCGTGGCCACGTCGTGGATCATCACCATCACCCTGTCCGCGGCCGACGCGTCGGTGCACGTGCTGGAGTCCCCGTTCTTCCCCGACGCCCTGCACGGGCACGCGGTGGCCATCACGGTGTTCCTGCTGCTGGTCCTCGGCGGGGTGTTCCTGCTCGGGTTCAGCGAAGCCGTCAGCGTCGCGATCCCGCTCGTGGCCGTGTTCCTGGCCCTGAACGCGGTCGTCGTCGTCAAGGGCCTGGTCGAGGTCTTCACCACTGACGGCGCGCTGTCCGCGTGGACGTCGGCACTGTCGGACGGGGGCGGTCTGGGGGGCGCCATCGGGCCTGCCGTCATCGCGTTCCCGCTGCTGGTGCTGGGTCTGTCCGGGTTCGAGACCGGGGTGTCGATGATGCCGCTGGTCGCCGCGGAGGGTGAGAACGCCAAGGAGAAGCTGGCCTCCCGGATCCGCAACACCCGCAAGCTGCTGGCCGGGGCGGCGCTCATCATGTCCGTGTACCTGCTGTCCACGAGCTTCGTCACCACCGTGCTCATCCCGGCGGAGGCGTTCAAGGAGGGCGGGGAGGCCAACGGCCGCGCCCTGGCCTTCCTTGCGCACGACATGTTCGGCGACGGGTTCGGCACCGTCTACGACATCAGCACGATCCTCATCCTGTGGTTCGCGGGTGCCTCCGCGATGGCCGGCCTGATCAACATCGTGCCCCGCTACCTGCCCGCCTACGGCATGGCCCCCGAGTGGGGCCGGGCCGTCCGCCCGGTCGTGCTGGTCTACACGGTGATCTGCATCATCATCACCATCGCGTTCGGCGCCGACGTCAACGCCCAGGCCGGCGCCTACGCCACCGGCATCCTCGCGATGATGGTCTCCGGGGCGGTCGCCGTGACCATCTCCGCATACCGGCACAGGCAGAAGGTCGCCGCCGCCGGGTTCGCCGTCCTGACCCTCATCCTGCTGTACGCCCTGGTGGAGAACATCCGCGAGAAGCCGGACGGCATCGCGATCTCGGGCTTGTTCATCCTCGGCATCGTCGTGGTCTCGCTCATCTCGCGCATCAGCCGGACCACGGAGCTGCGGGTCGAGCACATCGAGTTCGACGATGACGCCCGGCGCTTCATCGAGGAGTCGGTGGCGCACGACGGGCTGCTGAACATCATCGCCAACAAGCGCCAGGCCGGCGACGAGGCCGAGTACGTGGCCAAGGAGGCCGAACAGCGGTCCATGAACCCGGTCCCCGGCCGCTCGGACGTGCTGTTCCTCGAGGTCGACATCGACGACCCCTCCGACTTCAGCGACGTCCTGCGCGTTCGCGGCGTCGAGGTGGCTGGGTACCGCATCCTGCGGGTGGCCAGCCCCGCTGCACCGAACGCGATCGCCGCGGTCCTGCTCGCGCTTCGGGATGCGACCGGACTGCACCCGCACTGCCACTTCGAGTGGGCCGAGGGCTCTCCGGTGGCGCACCTGCTGCGCTACCTGCTCCTCGGCCGCGGCGACACCCCACCCGTCGTCCGCGAGATCATCCGCAAGGTCGAACCGGACCCGGCCCAGCGGCCCAGCATCCACGTCAGCTGACGCGCAGGGTTGCCTGAACCGGGTGTCCTTGATCTCTGGTCATCAGGGTGGTGTGGGGTCACGATGGGGTCATGGCAGCGCAGGCGGCAGTTGAGCGGGAGCAGGCAGAGCGCCCGTCCTGCTGGTGCTGCGGGAACGCGTTCGACGAGCACGACCTGACCCGGCTCGGGACGCACCCCGAGGTCGGGGTCTGCGCAGGCTGCGCCCACTGGCTGAACCGGCGTGCGCGCTCCGCCGCTGACAGCGGACACCGGACGCCCGGCGTCATGGTGCGACGCGCCCTCGGCGTGGTTCGCGGTCGGGTGATGCGGGCGGGTGCGCAGGACTGGCCGGTGGTCGGGTCGTTGCTGCGCCGCCTCGACCGGCACCTGCCCTGATGGGTCGACACTCAGGATGACCGCCCGGGAGGGTGCTGGGGTCGTGGACCGGGGTGCCATCGTGGCCGACCTGACCGCCTGCCGGGACGACCTGCACCAGCTGCTCGCGACTGCGGCCTCGACCCCGGCCCGGCTGCGGGCGCGGACCAACGGGACCAGGTGGAGCAATGAGCAGCTGCTGTTCCACATGGTGTTCGGGTTCCTCGTCGTGCGGCGGCTGCTGCCCTTGGTGCGCCTGATGTCGGTGCTGCCACCGTGGGTCGGGCGCGGGTTCGCCCGGCTGCTGGATGCAGGACGGGTGCCGTTCCACTGGGTCAACTACGCCGGTTCGTGCGGTGGGGCGCTCGTGTTCAACCACTCCCGGATGGGGTGGTTGTGCGACCGCATCATCGACAGCCTGGTCGCCAGCCTCGACCGGGAGCCGGAGCAGCGGCTGGGTCGGGGGATGCCGTTCCCGACCAGCTGGGACCCCTACTTCGAGACCACCATGTCGTTGGCCGACGTGTTCGCCTACCCGGTGCTGCACTACAGGCACCACCGCGCCCAGCTCACCCTGTCCACGACCTGAGAGGGCAGTGCGGCGCCGCCCCTGGACGTGGTCACTCAGGGGTTGAGCCGGGACCAGAGGGCGGCGGCCTGGGCTCGACTGTGCGCACCGACGCGCTCCCGTGCCGTCGCCACGCGTTTGCGGACCCCCCGTTCGGTGATGCCGAGGCGGTGGGCGATGCGCCGATCGGTCCAGCCCTGCGCGACCAGGGCCAGGACTTCGGCCTCCCGGTCGGTGAAGGTCATCGTCGGCGGCAGCATCGTCTGGAGCCGGCGGGCGGCGCTCTCGAGCTGGTGACGGAAGACCAGCGCGCCCGCCAAGGGCTGACGGACCAGGTCGAGGCGGCGCATGTCGTCGTCGCTGAAGTCGTGGCGGCTGCGATGGAGGCCGAGGAACACCAGCGTGGTCGGGGTCGCCAGCAGGGTGAGGGCAGCGGGGAAGCGCCCGCCGCAGAAGCCGTGCATCGCCTCGTACGCCTCGGAGTCCCAGAACGGCCCCATGGCCGTGAGGTCGCTGACCCGGTGCGTCTCTCGCTCCGGAATGCCCTGGCTGAACGACGGGTGCTGCGACACCGCAGCCTTGGCGCGCTCCAGGTAGGTCGCGTCCACTGGGTCGTGCCCTGCCACGTCGACCGAGACGCGGTCAGCCCCGTCCGCCCCCACCGTCCACGTCGTCAGACCCACTCCGGCGTCGGCCCGCAGCTGACGGTGCACGCCCTCTGCGACAAGGCCGCCGTACGGCTGGCCGATGACAGCCAGGTGGGCAGCTTCAACACTGAGCCGCACCAGCTCCTGATCCCCCACAGCCGCCCCCGCAATGACGCGCCAAAGTTCCGCTTTTGACACTACTCGCGCCCCTGCCGCCCGTGGAACCCTTCGTGGTGCGGCGACTCACGAGCAGTGGGGGGCCGGCTGGGTCGGGTGAGGTGGTCGCCGCCGGCAGGGCAACAGGGGATGCCTGGGCTGCGGCTACGACGGGAACGCCACCCCACGATGAACGACCGGGCGCGCTCGGCGTCCGGTCGTTCATCCCTCGTCGGCGGCGGTGGGCACAGGGAACGGGGCGCTGCGACGTAGCATGCGGACGTGGCGATCGCCTTCGAGTACGACAACAGCAGTGGGTCACGGTGAGGGCCGAGGGGGTGGACCTCGACGGCTACCTCACCAAGGTCGGGGTGCGGGTCGAGACGCCCGACCTGGCGGGGCTGCAGGCCCTGCACGAGGCGCACGTGCGCACCTTCACGTTCGACAACATCGACGTCCTGCTGGAGCAGCACCGCGGTGTGGAGCTGCCCGACGTCCAGGCCAAGTTCGTCGGACGTGGTCGAGGCGGCTACTGCTTCGAGCACGCCACCCTTTTCGGCGGAGTCCTCGCCGCCCTGGGCTACGACGTGCAGCGCCGCCTCGCACGGGTCGGCGACGTGACCGCGTCCGCCCGGACCCACTGCGTGCTCGTGATCCAGGTCGAGGGCACCTCCTGGCTCGCCGACCCGGGGTTCGGCCTGAGCCTGCTGCACCCGATCCGCCTCGAGGACGGCGCCCAGGACGACCACGGGGGCTGGGCCTACCGCCTCCAGCGTCGCGAGACGAGGGGAGGTGGCCCGACGTGGGAGCTGCAACGCCGGCGTGACGGTGCCTGGGAGCTCATGCACACCACCGACGAGCTGCCGGTCCAGCAGGTCGACCTCCGGGCGGGGCACCACTTCACCAGCACCTATCCGACGTCGCACTTCCGACATGGGCTCATCCTCACCAGGCACCTGTCCGACCGGCACGTGACCGTCACCCACGAGGCGATGACGGTCCGCCGACCCGGCCAGCCCACGGAGCACCACGACCTGGCCGAGGGCGAGCTGCGGACCCTGCTGCGCGACCTGTCCGTCGGGCTGACCGACGACGAGACAGCGCGGCTCCTGACCCGCGTGGCGGAACTGCGCGCATCCACGTAGCCGCCGCGGGTGGAAGGGCAGGTGGATGCAGGCGGTGGCGATGACTGGAATATACCCATGGGGGGTATGGTTGGCGACATCATGACGCACCCCCACCACACCCATGACGACACCCATGACCTGCCCGCCTCGCTGTGGCAGCAGGCCATCAGCGCCACGCTCCACTGCCTCACCGGCTGCGCCATCGGCGAGGTGCTGGGGATGGTGATCGGCTCCACGCTCGGCTGGAGCAACGTCGCCACCGTCGCCCTGTCGGTCGCCCTGGCGTTCGTCTTCGGCTACTCGCTGGCTCTGCGGCCCGTACTGGCGGCCGGACTGCCGCTCGCGACCGCCATCGGGGTCGCGTTCGCCTCTGACACCATCTCCATCTCGGTGATGGAGCTGGTCGACAACGCGTTCGTCCTCGCCATCCCCGGCGCGATGGAGGCCGGGCTCGCCAGCGCGCTGTTCTGGGGGACTCTGCTCGCCTCCCTGGTCATTGCCTTCGTCGTCACCGTGCCGGTGAACCGCTGGCTCATCGCCCGTGGGCGAGGTCACGCGGTGATGCACCAGTACCACCACTGAGCGTCTGCCACGCTGGGCCCATGCCCGGACTCGCGATGACCAGCCTGGCGGCCGTCGCGGTCGCGGCGCCCCTGGACTGGTGGTCCGTCGCGGTGCGTGGCCGCCGACGCGAGTGGGTCCTGAAGCCGCTCGTCCTGGCGTTGCTCATCGTGGCGGCGTGGTCGATGGGAGCCTCCGAGTCCACGGCGGGGTGGTGGCTCCTCGCGGCGCTCGGACTCAGCCTGGCCGGCGACGTCGCCCTCCTCTCCGAGAGCGACCCGCGATTCATCGTGGGGCTCGCCGGCTTCCTGGCAGCCCACCTGGCATTCGTGGTCGCCTTCGCGCACCTGGGTATGCCGCGTGCCGACCTCGGCCTCGTGGGCCTGGCCCTCGTCGTGGGCATGGTCGCGGTGGTGGGTCGCCGAGTGGTCCCGGCCGCGCGCGCCGAAGGGGGGACGGTGCTGGCAGGCGCCGTCGCGGCATACATGGGGGTCATCGGCGCAATGGTCGTCGCGGCCTGGGCGACGGGGCACCTGCTCGTGGCCCTGGGGGCCACGGTCTTCATGGTGAGCGACGCGGTCCTGGCGCTGGACCGGTTCGTCCGGGCCCGCCGGTTCGGGTCGCTGGCGGTGATGGTGACCTACCACCTCGGCCAGGTCCTCATCGTGCTCGGCGTCCTGCGATGACACAGTGGGCGGACCAGCATTCTCGAGCGAGAGGGAACCCGGGCCCGTGAGCACAGCGGATGCCGTCGTCATCGGGGCGGGACCGAACGGCCTGGTGGCCGCCATCGCGCTGGCTGACGCGGGGTGGGACGTCGTGCTCGTCGAAGCCAACGACGAGGTGGGTGGAGCGGTCCGCAGCGCGGAGGTGACGGCGCCCGGCTACGTCACCGACCTGTTCAGCGCGTTCTACCCGCTGGCGGCGGCGAGCCCGATCATCCGCGACCTGCACCTCGACGAGCACGGCCTGGTCTGGCGCCGCGCACCGCACGTGCTCGCCCATGCCCTCGACGACGGCACCGCAGCCCTCCTCTGCTCACGCGCCGAGGACACCGCCGCCGGCCTCGAGGCGGAGGCCGCCGGCGACGGGGAGGCCTGGCTGGAGCTCGTGCGCGGCTGGGACCGGATTCGCGATCCGTTGCTGGACGCCCTCTTCACGCCCTTTCCTCCGGTGGCCTCGGCCACCCGCATGCTGCGCAAGCTCGGCGTGGCCGACACGCTCGACTTCGCGCGCCTTGCAGTGACTCCCAGTCGTCGGCTCGGGCAGGAGAGGTTCTCAGGGCAGGGAGCCGGGTTGCTGCTCACCGGCAACGCCCTGCACAGCGACCTGGCTCCGGACGCCGCGGGGAGCGGGATGTTCGGCTGGCTGCTGTGCATGCTCGGCCAGGATGTCGGCTTTCCCGTGCCCCGGGGTGGGGCCGGCGAGCTCGCGCAGGCGCTGCGTCGTCGCGCCGAGAGCGGGGGAGTGCGCGTGCTGACCGGCACTCCGGTCAGCGCCGTGACCACCGCTGGTGGCCGCGCCACGGGTGTCCGGCTCGCCGACGGCACGCTCCTGCGGGCCGGCCGCGCGGTCCTCGCCGACGTGGCGGCCACCACTCTCTACCGTGACCTGCTGGCCGACCATCCGCTCCCGGCACGGCTCCAGCGAGACCTGGGCAGGTTCCAGTGGGACCACGCCACCGTCAAGGTGAACTGGGCGCTCGACCGGCCGGTGCCGTGGACGGCCGAGGCCGCAAGGGGTGCAGGCACCGTGCACCTCGGCGTCGACAACGACGGGTTCGTCGACTTCGCCGCAGACCTGACGGTGGGGCGCACGCCCGAGCGGCCGTTCCTCCTCTTCGGGCAGATGACCACCTCGGATGCCACGCGCTCCCCGGAGGGCACGGAGTCGGCCTGGGCCTACACCCACGTCCCGCAGGGCGCGGACTGGTCAGGTCAGCGCCTGGCCGACCACGTCGAGCGGATCGAGGCTGCGGTCGAGCGCGTGGCACCCGGGTTCCGCGAGAGCCAGGTGGCGCGACACGTGCAGGGGCCGGGCGACCTCCAGGCGCAGAACCAGAACCTGGTCGGCGGCGCCATCAACGCAGGGACCGCGGGACTGCACCAGCAGCTCGTGTTCCGTCCCACCCCGGGTCTGGGGCGCCCCGAGACGCCGGTGCCGGGGCTCTACCTCGCCGGCGCCTCCGCGCACCCCGGGGGCGGAGTCCACGGCGCCTGCGGCTGGAACGCGGCTCGTGCAGCCCTGGGGGCGAATGCGCGCCTGACCGGTGGGCTGCGCCGCGCCCTCAGCCGGACCGCGTGGGACCGGCTGCTCAGGTCGTAGCGACCCGCTGACGACGACAGTCAGGCTCGGCTCTCGGGTGGCAGGCCCTCGGGTGGCAGGCCCTCGCGGTGGCTCGCGTTGATCTGCGCCGCCAGCGCGGCGATCTTGGTGTTGGTGCGGGTGGAGGCGGCGCGCAGAAGGTGGAAGGCCTCCTCGTCGCTCACCGAGTGGGCGGCCATGAGCAGTCCGACGGCCTTCCCGATCTCGCGGTTGCTCTCGAGGCCGTGCCGGAGGTTCTCGGCGGTGGCTCTGTTCTCGGTGGCCGCGAGGGCGACGGAGGTGAAGGCGGCGAGCACGGCGCCCACGTCGGCGGCCTCGTCGGTCAACGCCCCGGGGGTGTCCGAGAACACGTTGAACGCAGCCCGGGCACCGAGGCCTTCCAGCAGCTGGTAGCCCACCATTCCCCGGACCGGGGTGCGGGCCAGCGTCAGCTCGGCGAGTCGAGGCCACTTGGTCGCGTTGGTGATGTCGGCATCGTGCTGGACCGAGTCCTCCAGGATGCTGTCGAGGCAGGGGCCCTCGCCCGCCTCGGACTCGAGCCGGTCCATCAGACTCGCGACGTCGTCCGTGGAGGCCTGGGTCTGGAGCTGCTGGTTCCTGTCGAGCGTCGAGATGCAGGCGTGGTCGGCTCCGGGGATGACGTCGACGGCAGCCCGGCAGATCGCGTCGAGGATGTCACTCGACCCGGTTCCTGCGTAGACGAGCTTGGCGAGGGAGGCAAACGCCTCGGTCGCCTCGCGTGGAATGGGCGTCGGCATGACGCCAGTATCACCCGCTGTTGGATCACAGGGCCACGTCGTCCGTCACGAGGTACTCGATCGGTTTGCACACCCCACCGTTGGACTTCTCGGCGGAGCACGCGGTCAGGCCGAGGTGGAGGTCCATCTCCGCCCGGACGGAGAACCGGTCGCCCGCGACCGAGGTCGGGGGGTCGATGTGCAGCTCCCCGCCGGGCTCGGGCCACACGTTCATGAAGATGTTGAGGGTCGTCCCGATCTGGTCGGGCTGGATCCCGAAGGGGGCGAGGCCGGAGCTGAGGTTCTCCAGGCAGCTGGGGTGGTAGGCCCCGTCGAACTCGGGATACAGCAGGTCGAAGGTGTCCTGGCTGCAGGGGGTCAGCAGGAAGTCATGGCGCCCGCAGGTGTCCTCGACGATCGTCATCATCGGGGTGCTGCGGTTGCTGTAGAGCACATGACGGGTCGTGAGGTAGATCGTGTTGGCGTAGTCGATGGTGCGACCGCTCGAGAGCTTCTCGTCGTGGTCGTGGGCGCTGAAGCAGAACAGGTCGCTCACCTGTCCGCCCTCAGGGTCGATGACGGTCAGCACCTGCCCTGCCAGGAGGAGGAACCCCGTCCCGGTCTGCGGTGGCAGGGTGGTGCTCACGGCGTCTCCTCGTCGTCGTCGAAATTGGCCGGCGCCACCCAGGTCGGGGGTACTGCCCGACCGGAGTACTGCCGGGCCTCAGAGCTGCGTCCATGGTCGGCGACCATCGGATTCAGGGTCCCCTGCAGCTCCCGGTCGCGGCGTCTGATGGTGTCACGCATGCGGTCGAAGCGGTCCGACCCCCGGAGCTCCTCGAACTGCTCGTGCAGATTGAAGACCAGAGTGGGCAGGGGAGTTCGGCGGGCGATCCGGGAGGACTGAGGGTGCAGGCCGACGACGAAGAACGCGGTCCCACCGACACTGAAGGCAAAGTGCGGGTTGTCCGGGTCGTCAGACACACGTGGGTCCCAGGGCTGGTGGTCGGCCTCGTGCAGCAGCTCCAGCTGCTCCCACAGCAGCTTCTCGAACTCGGCTTCGCCCGCGACCTCGGTCGCGCGGAAGACGGCGACCAGAGAGGCAAAGCCGGCCGCCCGATCCGTCTCCCGACCGAAGGTCGTCAGGGCGCTGAGCAGGCGTCGGGTGCTGACGCTCGTGCCCAGCTCCTCGAGCACGACGACGGTGGCTCGGTCGCGGTTGAACACCGATCGAGCCCCCAAGCAGGGGTAGTCCGGGTGGAGCACCATTGCCTCCAGCCCCTCCGTGATCTCGTCGGAGGGGCTGGTGGCGTCGTGGGCGCCGGCCAGGTCGTCCAGGAGCGCAGGCAGCTCCCGTTCGTCATCGAGGGGTTGGGCCACGCTCAGGAGACGACCGCGTCGACGGCCTTCTTGAGGGCGCTCGGCTGGGCAGGGGAGCGGGGTGCACGCTTCTTCGCTTCGAGAAGTTTGTCGCCGAGCTCGCGAAGCTGCGTCCGGCTGAGGCCCTCACGCACCTTGGGGAACCAGTCCTGCTCCTCTTCCTCCATGTGGTGGCGGACGTTCTCCATCAGCACAGTCGTCTTGGCCTCGAATCGCTCGTCGCCAGGCTTCAGCGCGGCGAGCTCCATCACGAGGACGTCGGCCACGTGGTGCTCCTCGTAGGACTCCAGGATGTCGTCCTCGAGGTCGGGCAGCATCCGGCGCACCTCTGGGTACATGACCTCGTTCTCGATGTACGTGTGAACGGTGAGGAGCTCGATGACCTTCTTCACGATCGTGCCCTTGCGGGGCTTCGTGGTGCTCGGCTTCTCGAACTCGCGGAAGAGGGCGCGGACCTCTTTGTGGTCCGCGCGGAGGATGACGATGGCGTCGTTGGACACTGGTGCTCCTGACGATGGGAAGCCCGGCGTAGGTCGATCACGTCCCGGCCCAGTGACTCTACCCACGGGCTGACCTGCGCAAACCTTGGTGCGGGCCTCGGGCACGGACGCTCGCGCCATGAACTCGATTGATTCCACGGGACAGGTTTGAACCCTGTCGCAACGGGCACAGCAGACGATGACGGAGGTGGTCACCCATGACCCACAGTTCACACCTACAGCCCGACGGGACGATCTTTCCACCCGTGACGCCGGACCCGCCGAACCCACCCGGGTACGAAGAGCCGGTGCTCCTCGACAGCGACGCACTCCTTGACGACGAAGAGCTCAACGACAGCGAGGTGGGCAGCGACACGGAGGCGGCCGGACCGGCCGGCGCAGGGGGGACCCCCAAGGAACCGCCGGACTGATCCAGGGGTCGCGGGGTGTCAGGCCTGCGGGTGTGTCAGGCGCGGGTGTCAGGCTCGCGCGTGCTGCTCGGCCCCGCGCTCGAGCACCAGGAGGTCGGCGAGCGACGCAGCCACGCCGATGAGCGCCAGCCCCATCACGCCCTTGGCGAGCAGCCCGACCTCGGCGTACCCGCGACCGAAACCCGAGGACGTGAAGTACGTCAGGAAGAGCGCCATCCCGCTGGTCGCCATGATGATCCCCGGGACGCGCGGGTGGACGCCGCAGCGAGCGATCGACACTCCGAGCAGGAAGAGGCCCAGGCACACCGATGCGGGCGAGGAGACCAGGCCCTCGAGGACGGCGGCCACGCCGGCCCACCCGATCCACGCGCCGGGCGCCAGCCCCTGGGCCAGCTGGTAGCCGAGCACCGCGGTGCCGAGCAGCAGGACCGTCGAGATGTCCAGGAGGGGGCCGACCAGCGGCGGCAGGGACACCTCACGCGCGCGCACGAACCAGTAGGCGAAGAACAGGAGCCCGCCGACCAGCCCCATGTACGGCGTCGTCCGCCGCACCAGCGCCACCACCCGGTCCGTCGTCCGCATGGCCCAAACGTACGACCCCCACCTCGTCCTGTCATCGTCAGATCTACGTAGCCGAAGGTGACGACTGCGCCCGCCGCCGACCGGGAGGGGACCTGCCCGCGCCGGAGCACGCTGCGGTAGCCTTTCCCCATGGCACGGTCGCTGCTTCTTCCTGAGCCGCGTYGACGGTCCGGACCACCCGGTCCACGTCACCGCGGCCAACCCCTCCTGCGTGAGGGGTTCTTCTGTGTAATGGCTCAGTTGTGTAATGGCTCAGTTGTTTGAGGGCCCAGTTGTTTGAGGGCCCAGTGGTGCAGGGCCCAGCGACCAGCAGACGTGAGGATGAGATGAGCGAGACGCCGTACCGCTACACCGCCGACCTGGCCCAGACGATCGAGCTGGCCTGGCAGGACCGCTGGCAGGAGGAGGGCACCTTCCACGCGCCCAACCCCGCAGGTCCCTGGGCCGAGCCCGACAAGGTCGCCGGTCGCGAGAAGCTGCTCGTCCTCGACATGTTCCCCTACCCCAGCGGCGCGGGCCTGCACGTCGGGCACCCCTTGGGCTACATCGCGACCGACGTCTTCGCGCGCTACCACCGGATGACCGGCAAGAACGTCCTGCACTGCCTGGGCTACGACGCGTTCGGCCTGCCCGCGGAGCAGTTCGCCGTGCAGACCGGTCAGCACCCACGCAAGACGACCGAGGAGAACATGGTCGTCATGAAGCGCCAGCTGCGCCGGCTGGGGCTCGGCCACGACGACCGCCGCACCATCGCGACGATCGACCCCGGCTACTACAAGTGGACGCAGTGGATCTTCACCCAGATCTACAACTCCTGGTACGACCCCGAAGCCGTGCGCCCCGACGGTGGGAAGGGTCGCGCCCGGCCGATCTCCGAGCTCGTCGCCGAGTTCGAGCAGGAGGGTGGCAGCCGTTGGGCCATGAACCACGAGGGCCACTCGTGGGCCGAGATGGACGAGGCCGAGCGGGCCGCGATCCTCGACATGTTCCGCCTCGCCTACACCTCCGAGGCGCCGGTCAACTGGGCTCCCGGCCTGGGAACCGTGCTGTCCAACGAGGAGGTCACCAACGACGGGCGCTCCGAGCGCGGCAACTACCCCGTCTTCAAGACAAACCTGCGCCAGTGGATGATGCGGATCACGGCGTATGCCGACCGGCTGGCTGACGACCTCGACCGCGTCGACTGGCCGGACAAGGTCAAGGCCATGCAGCGCAACTGGATCGGTCGCAGCCAAGGTGCGCGGGTCGCCTTCCCGGTCGTCGGCCAGGACGCGTCGATCGAGGTCTTCACGACCCGACCGGACACGTTGTTCGGTGCCACCTTCATGGTGTTGGCACCGGAGCACCCTCTGGTCGACTCCGTGGTGCCGCAGGGCGACTGGGCGCCAGACACCAGTCCGGTGTGGACCGGAGGCGAGGCGTCGCCGTCAGCTGCCGTCGCGGCATACCGGCTGGCGGCGTCGCGCAAGAGCGACGTGGAGCGCCAGACCGAGGGGAAGGACAAGACCGGCGTCTTCACCGGTGCATTCGCGACGAATCCCGTGACCGGACAACGGATTCCGGTGTTCATCGCCGACTACGTCCTGATGGGCTACGGCACCGGCGCGATCATGGCAGTGCCCGGCCAGGACCAGCGCGACTGGGACTTCGCCGGGCAGTTCGGGCTGCCCCGGGTGCGCACCGTGCAGCCGTCGGAGGGCCACCCGGAGGACGAGCCGTTCACGGGTGAGGGGCCTGCGATCAACTCCTCCAACGACGAGGTGTCGCTGGACGGCATGGGTGTCGCCGAAGCCAAGAGCACGATCATCGAGTGGTTGGCGCACAAGGGTTTCGGCCAGCCCACGGTCAACTACAAGCTGCGCGACTGGCTGTTCAGCCGGCAGCGCTACTGGGGTGAGCCGTTCCCGATCGTGTTCGACGAGGATGGTGTCAGCCACGCCGTGCCGGACTCCATGCTGCCGGTGGAGCTGCCGGACGTCCCGGACTACTCGCCCAAGACGTTCGAGCCCGAGGACGCCAGCAGCCAGCCCGAACCGCCTCTCGGCAGGGTCGAGGACTGGGTCAACGTCGAGCTGGACCTGGGTGACGGCCGCGGCCTGCGCAAGTTCCGGCGGGAGACCAACACGATGCCCAACTGGGCTGGATCCTGTTGGTACTACTTGCGATACCTCGATCCCGCGAACGACGAGGCCTTCGTCGACCCCGAGAACGAGGCCTACTGGATGGGCCCGAGGGAGACCGCCGTCGTGGGTTCGCCCGAGGGGGTTGTCGACCCGGGCGGGGTGGACCTCTACATCGGTGGCGTCGAGCACGCCGTGCTCCACCTGCTCTATGCGCGCTTCTGGCACAAGGTGCTCCACGACCTGGGTCACGTGAGCAGTGACGAGCCGTTCCGCAAGTACTTCTCGCAGGGTTACATCCAGGCGCCTGCCTACCGCGACGACCGAGGCCAGCCCGTCGAGGCGTCCGAGGTCGTCGAGGTGCCTGACCACGCGAGTGGCGAGACGTCCTACACGTGGCAGGGCCAACCCGTCACGCGGGAGTTCGGCAAGATCGGCAAGTCGCTCAAGAACGTCGTCAGCCCCGACGTGATGTTCGAGCAGTACGGCGCCGACACCCTGCGGGTCTACGAGATGTCGATGGGTCCGCTGGAGCTCAGCAAGCCGTGGGAGACGCGCGCCGTCGTCGGCGCTCAGCGGTTCCTGCAGCGCTTGTGGCGCAACGTGATCGACGAGGAGACCGGCGCCGTGCGGGTGGCCGACGTGCCGCTGGACGACGCGACGGCCAGGGCCCTGCACCGGACGATCGACGCGGTGTCCAAGGACTTCCCGACACTGGGGTTCAACACGGCCATCGCGCGGCTCATCGAGCTGAACAACGCGCTGACCAAGCTGGACGCGGTGCCACGCGAGGCGGCCGAGAAGCTGGTCGTCATGGTGGCGCCGCTCGCCCCGCACATCGCGGAGGAGCTGTGGCAGCGCCTGGGGCACGCCGAGTCGATCACCTTCGAGCCGTTCCCGGTGGCCGACCCGGCCCTGCTCGTCGAGGACACCGTCACCTGCGTGGTGCAGATCAAGGGCAAGGTCCGCGACCGCCTCGACGTGCCCGCCGACATCAGTGAGGACGCCCTGCGCGAGCAGGTGCTGGCCCTGCCGAAGGTCCTCGCCGCGACCGAGGCCGGCATCCGCACGGTGATCGTGCGAGCCCCCAAGCTCGTCAACGTCGTCCCGATGTGAGCTTGCGCCGCACCGGTGGCCCGCACCGATAGCCTGCGCACGTGAGCATCGCGATCGTCACCGACTCCACGGCATACCTGCCCGGGGCGGAGCTCGCCGCGCACTCGATCCAGGTGGTGCCGCTGCACGTCATCGTCGGCGGCACCGAGTTCAGCGAGGGCGTGGACATCACGACCGCGGAGGTGGCGGCGGCTCTGCGCGCCTTCAAGCCCGTGTCCACGTCGCGGCCGTCTCCGCAGTCCTTCCTCGACGCCTACGAGAAGGCTGCCGCCGGCGGGGCAGACGGGATCGTCTCGGTGCACATCTCGGCCGACATGTCCTCGACGATCGAGTCCGCGCACCTCGCCGCACAGCAGTCGCCGGTGCCCGTGACGGTGGTGGACTCGCGGTCGCTCGGCATGGCGATGGGGTATGCCGTGCTGTCGGCGGCGGAGCTCGCCGAGCGGGGCGGGTCGTTGGAAGACGTTGCAGCACAGGCGCGTTCGCGAGCCGAAGCATCGACCGTGGTGTTCTACGTCGACACGCTCGAGCACCTGCGACGGGGTGGCCGGATCGGTTCGGCCTCCGCGTTCCTGGGCTCGGCGCTGGCGATCAAGCCGATCCTCGGGCTCGTCGACGGAAGCATCCGGCCGCTGGAGAAGGTGCGCACCTCGTCGCGCGCCCTCGCTCGCCTCGAGGAGCTTGCCGTGTCGGCCGCGGCATCCGCCGAGCAGGCCGGGTTGCTCGTCGACATCGCGGTGCACCACCTCGACTCCCAGAGCCGGGCGGACGACCTCGCCGGACGCCTGCGTCAGCGGGTGGCCGACGTCGCGGCTGCAGCCGACGGGGGAGAGGCCGGCCAGGGCGCGGTCCAGGTCGTCGAGCTGGGCGCCGTCGTCGGCGCCCACGTCGGCCCCGGCACCATCGCCGTCGCCGTGTCGCCCCGGCCGAGCCCATGACCGCAGTGGCGGACGTGTCGACGGGGGAGTTGCTGGAGGTCGTGGCGGCCTCCGTGGCCGCGTTCGTCGTCGGGGCCGTGAACCCTGCGACGATCCTGGCCAGGATCCTCGGCAAGGACCTGCGCCACACAGGTTCGGGCAACCCCGGGGCAACCAACGCCGGACGTGTCCTGGGGACCCGGTGGGGGGTGGTCGTCGGCGTCCTCGACGTGCTCAAGGGTCTGCTGCCGGTCCTGGTCGCCCAACACTTCCTCGGGCCGGTCACCGGGCTGTGGGTCGGCCTCGCCGTCGTGCTGGGCCACATCTGGTCGCCGTTCCTCCGCGGCCAGGGAGGCAAGGGTGTGGCCACCTCGCTGGGGGCGATCCTTGCGGTGCAGCCGTGGTTCGGGGTGGGGATGCTCGTCGTCTTCGGCCTGCTGGTCTGGCGGATGCGTTGGGTGGCGGGGGCCTCCGTGTCGGCCTGCCTGCTGCTGCTGGCGCTGGGCGTGCTGACCTGGCTCCGGTGGGTGCCGGTGGGCACGCGGGCGACCGGAGCCTGGTGCGTGGTCCTCGCACTGCTCGTCATCTACCGGCACCGGCGCAACATCGAGTTGTGGATCTCGGCGCGACGGGACGCTTCGTCCACAGGCTGAGCCGATTCGGGACGCTGTCCACAGGGCCGCCGCGATGTCGTGTCGCGCACGTGGTCGCCTTCCTAGCGTGCCCGTATGCCGTCTCGTCGCCGACCGTCGGAAACCTCAGCCCGCGCACGGGCCCTGTTGGAGGCCGCAGACCGTACGCGTGAGCGTTCTCTGCCTGCTGGGTCGCCACGGTCGCACGGGTCGCCGGGGTCGCCACGGTCGGAGGTCGTTCCGTGGCTGCCCGACCGCACCTGGATCGAGACGGGCTCAGTGGCCCAGCCAGCGAGCCGCCCGTCGCGACCTCCGGCCGCTGTGCGGGGTGGTCGCCACCGCCGTCCGGTACCACCCGGTCCGCGCTTCCTGACCATCCCTGCGTCCCTGCGGGGCGCCCGGCTCAGCGGGCCGCGTGCGGCGGCAGCAGGTCTCCTGCTGGTGGTGCTCGTGGCCGCGGTGGGCTTCGGAGCCAGGGTGGCCTGGGCCAGGGCGGCGAGCACGCCACAGGTGGTGGCGCCGTCGCAGTCGGGTTCGGCGCTCGGGAACAGGAGCCAGACGAGCAGTGTGTTCGCCTCGTCGAGCACGGCCTCCGGAGGTGGTGGACCGCCGGCCGGCACGGTGACGGTGCACGTGGTCGGCCAGGTGGAGCGCCCGGGTGTGTTCACCCTGCCCGCGGGGTCGCGGGTCTCGGACGTCGTGGCCAAGGCGGGTGCCCGCAAGGGGGCAGATCTGGCCGCCATCAACCTGGCGCRCCCGTTGGTCGACGGCGAACAGCTGCGCGTGCCCAAGCCGGGCGAGGTCGTGGCCGCAGGGGCAGCGGGCGCGAGGGCTGGGGCAGCAGGCGCTGGCGTCGGCCCGGGCGCGGGCTCGGTGGCGGGCTCCGTGGCGGGCTCGGCTGGTGGCGTCGGCAGCGCGGGCGCGGGCGGTGTCCCCGGAGCAGTCGGGCGGGTCAACCTCAACTCCGCGACGGCTGCGCAGCTCGAGGAGCTGCCGGGCGTCGGCCCGGTCCTGGCCGGGCGGATCATCGACTGGCGCACCGAACACGGGCGCTTCGCCTCGGTCGACGAACTCGGGGAGGTCAGCGGGATCGGGGAGAAGATCTTCGCCGCCCTGCAACCCAAGGTGACGGTGTGAGCGGGCCCCCCGGACAGGTTCGGCGCGGCGGCGACCAGCCGCGGTGGCTGGACCTGCGCATGCTGGACCTGCGCCTGCTCGTCCCGGCGCTGGCGGCGTGGGCAGTCAGCGCCGCCACGCTCGGCGTCCGGCCCCCGGTCCTGGTCGTCTCTGCAGTGGGCTGCGCGGGCGTCGCCGCAGTCCTGGTCTGGGGGCTGCCCTGGCCTCGTTCCCAGGGGCGCAACCGGCAGTGGGTGCTTCGGGCGACCCGCCCCGCGGCGCCGCTGGCCGCCCTGGTCCTGGGTGCGGTGGCCTTGGTGCTCACAGCGACAGCCGCCCACGTGTCCTCGCGTGAGGCTGGGCCGGTGCGGGCCCTGGCCGCCGAACGCGCCACCGTCACCGTGTCCGGTCTCGTGACCAGGGATCCCGTGGTCGTGGGTGGCCGCCGACCGGACGGCGCGAGCGTCCGGTTCACGCTCCGCGTCGACGAGGTCACCGGACGGGGGCGGGTTGCGCGGGTGTCGACGCCGGTGCTCGTCGTGGCCGATGAGCGCTGGGAGGCCGTTCGCTGGCACGAGCGGGTGCGGGTCCAGGGCACCCTGGTCGGGGCCGAACCCGGAGACGACGTGGTGGCCGTCCTGCGACCTCGCGGCACCCCTCGTTCGCTGGCCGCCCCGGGCCCGGTCGCCAGGGCGGCCGAACACCTCCGGTCTGGGCTGCGTGACGCGGCAGCCCCCTTGCCGGCTGATGCGCGCGGTCTGCTGCCGGCGCTGGTCATCGGGGACACCAGCCGGACGCCGCAGGACCTGACCGACGCCATGCTGGCGACCGGCATGACCCATCTGTCCGCGGTGTCAGGAAGCAACGTCGCGATCGTCCTGGCGTTCGCGCTCGGAGGCGCCTCGCTGGCCGGTGTGCGCCGTCGCTGGCGGCCGCTCGTGGCGGTTCTCGTGCTGGCCGGCTTCGTCGTGCTTGCCCGCCCCGAGCCCAGCGTCGTGCGCGCCGCGACGATGGGGACCATCGGGTTGATCGGGCTCAGCCGCTCGAGGCGCGCAGCCGGCATACCCGTCCTGTCGGCCGCGGTGGTCGTCCTGCTCGTCGTCGACCCCTGGCTCAGCCGGTCCTACGGTTTCGCCCTCTCGTCGCTCGCGACGCTGGGCCTGCTGCTGTTCACCCGCAGCTGGGGAGAGGCGATCGGGCGCCGACTTCCGGGCCGCATCCGAGGGTGGGGGCCTGCGATGGCCATTCCCGTTGCGGCACAAGCGATGTGCGCACCGGTGGTCGTGCTGCTCCAAGGCTCGGTGTCACTCGTCGGGGTGCTGGCCAACCTCCTTGCCGCTCCGCTGGTCGCACCCGCGACCGTGACGGGAGTGGCCGCCGCGGCCGTGGCCCCGATCTGGCTGTTCGGGGCGAGGCTCCTGTGCTGGGTCGGGGCCGTGCCCGCCCTGGGGATCGCGTGGGTCGCCCGCACCTGCGCCACCATTCCGGGTGGGACGCTGCCATGGCTGGTTGGTGCGCCAGGGGCGGTCCTGCTCACCGTCGTGACCGGCTTCGTGCTCCTCAGCGGCAGGTGGTGGGCCCACCGCGCCCGGCTGCACCCAATCGTCGCCGCAAGTGCGTGCCTGCTCGTCCTCGCGGCAGCGGCCCCGACCTCCGCGGTCACGTGGCCTCCTCCGGGCTGGCGCTTCGTGGCCTGTGACGTCGGGCAGGGGGACGGTCTGGTCCTCGCCACGACACCCGGTCACGCGGTGCTGGTGGACGCCGGGCCGGACCCCGTCGCGATCAACAGCTGCCTGCGCCGACTGGATGTCTCGGTGCTGGATTCCGTTGTCCTGAGCCACTTTCACGCCGACCACGTCGACGGGCTCCCCGGTGCGTTGGCGGGCCGCGAGGTGCGCGAGATCCTCGCGAGTCCGGTTCGCGAACCGCCCTACCAGTGGACGGAAGTGAAGGAATGGGCCGCGGCGCGCGGCATACCCATCCGTGACCTGTCTGTCGGTGACCGCCTGACCTGGCCCGGAGTCACTGCGGACGTGTGGTGGCCGGCGCGACGGATCGCGTCGGGGTCGGTGCCCAACAACGCCAGCGTGGTGATGGCGGTGCGGTCCGGCCCTGTCGACCTGTTGCTGCTCGGCGACGTCGAGCGCGAGGCGGCCCACGCGGTGCTCCTCGAGCTGCGGCGCAGCTCGTCCAGGTCGGCCCAGGCGTCACGCTTCGACGTCGTGAAGGTGGCCCACCACGGCTCCGGAAACCTCGACGAGGGCCTCCTTGAGTCGGTCCGCGCGCCCCTGGCTGTGATCAGTGTGGGCAAGGACAACGACTACGGCCACCCGTCACCCAAGGCACTGGAGGTGTTGCGCAGCAACGGGTATGCCGTCTTCCGCACCGACCAGCGCGGCGACGTCGCGGTCGTCGCCCGGGGCGACGACGTGGCCGTCACCTGGCGCCGACGATGAGCGCTCCCGGCAGAGTCGGTGGGTGGGTGGGTCGGTGTCGCTGGGCCGGTCAGGTGCTGGCGAGGACGCGGGGCTTGGCCTTCGCGGCTTCGACGAGGGCGTCGATGGTGGCCTGGACCGCCGGGACCCGCTGCAGGTCCGCCGTGGTGACCACGCTGATGGACCGCCGCGAGGCCGGGTTGATCGGCAAGGTGACCACGTCGTGGTGGTGGGCGGTGCGCAGGATGAGGTCGGGGATGAGCGCCACGCCCAGACCTTCGGCGACCAGCCCGAGCACGGCCACGTAGTCCTCGGTCTCGAACCCGACGTGGGGGGAGAACCCGGCCGTCGCGCACATCTGCAGGAGGTGGCCTCGGCAGCGCGGGCACCCGGCGATCCAGTTCTCCTGCGCCAGGGCCGACAGGTCCACCATGTCGAGCGTCGCGAGCGGGTGTTCGCGGGGGAGGGCGAGGCGAACCTCGTCGTCCAGGAGCTTGTGGGTGACGAACAGGTCCATGTCCTCCTCGCCGCGGCCCAGGTCGGTGCCCTCGTAGGCGAAGGCGACCGCGAGGTCGCACTCGCCGGCCTTGAGCGCAGCGAGCGACTCGGGTGGTTCGGCCTCGGTGAAGGTGACCTGGACGTCGGGGATGCGCTTCTTCACGAGGGCGAGCGCACGCGGGACGAGGGTGGCCGAGCTGGAGGGGAATGCCATCAGGCGGACGCGTCCGGCGCGCAGACCCGCGATGGCGGCGACCTCCTCCTCGGCGGCATCGAGGGCGGACAGCACGCCGACGGCGTGGCGCGCGAGCACCTGGCCGGCCTCGGTGAGGCGCACGTTGCGGCCGACCCGCTCGACCAGCACGGTGCCGGTGCGCTGCTCGAGGCGGCGCACCATCTGCGAGATCGCGGGTTGGGAGTAGCCGAGGGACAGCGCAGCCCCGGTGAAGCTGCCCTCGTCGGCGATGGCCTTCATGACACGGAGACCTGCGGCGTCGATCATGCATGAAGCATAACCGTTCGTTATCCAGATCGTTAGTTGTTGACGCCCGCGTGATGGGTTGCGACCCGGTCCCTGACGAGCGGGTGTCGCCGGCCTCTGCTTTCATCGGGTCCACGATGAAGCCCGATCCGACGAGCACGACCCACGCCACGGAGCGCGCCGCCACCGAGGGTGACGCGCCGGGAGCCAGCGACGCGGCATACCCACAGGAGTCCCCGTCGCCGCACCGGAGCGGTGTGGCGCTGTGCCTGTCGGGAGGTGGTTACCGCGCGGCCTTGTTCCACCTCGGGGCGGTTCGCCGGCTCAACGAGCTCGGGGTGTTGTCGCAGCTCTCCACCGTCAGTGGGGTCTCCGGCGGCTCGATCGTGGCCAACCTGCTCGCCGACCCGGAGCTAGAGTTCCCGGCGGCGGGCGGCGTCGTGGAGGGGTTCGAGGAGTGCGTGGCCGCGCCTCTCCAGCGGCTCACGTCCCGCAACGTCCGCACCCCGGCGCTGCTGTCGAAGGCGAGGCCGTGGAAGTGGTTCGCCCCCGACGCGGCCATCCGGGCGCTGGCCGACGAGTTCGCCGACACCGTCCCGTGGTGGTCGAAACCTTTGCGCGACAACGACACTCGTGGCCCGGGAGTCGTGACTGGCGCAACCGAGATCGGCTACGGCGTCGACTGGGTCTTCGAGGGCCCGACCGCGCATCGTCCCCACGGGCGCGTGGGGGACTACCGCCTGGGGTATGCCGCGCCGCCGGCAGGGCTGCGGATCGCCGACATCGTGGCGGCCTCCTGCGCATTCCCGCCGTTCTTCGCGCCGATGGTGCTGGACGGGGTGGCGATGCACCTCACCGGGGGACACCGGGGCCTCGAGTCGGAGGAGGAGCGCGCCTCGATCATGCGGCGCATCCGGCTGACCGATGGCGGGGTCTACGACAACCTCGGGCTCGAGCCGGTCTGGAAACGGCACGCCACGGTCCTGGTCAGTGATGGCGGTGGCGTCTTTCGTGCGCGCACCGAGCGCACGGTCCTCGGCCGCACGCTGCGCATCCTCGGCATCGCCACCAACGGCGGTCAGTCGGTCCGCAGTCGGTGGCTCCAGGCCAGCTATGCGCGAGGCGTCCTCCGCGGCACGTCGTGGGCGCTCGACACGGTCGTCGACGGCTCCTACCCCCGCGAGGCCACCGAGCTGGTCAACGCCATCCGCACCGACCTCGATGCCTTCAGCCGCGAGGAGCAGCAGATCCTCGAACGCCACGGCTACCTCGTGGCCGACGCCCAGGTCCGGGCGCACTCCCCAGAGCTCGTCACCCGCGACAGCCCGGCCGTGCCACCGCACGACGAGGTGGCCGATCCGCGGGTGGTGAGTGTGGCCCTGGTCGACTCGGCGAAGCGCCGACTCCTCGGCAGGTCCTGACCCGACGTACCCTTGCCGCGTGACGCAGACCGCCCCCGCGACCGACCAGCTCGCCGTGATCGCGGGCCTGCTGGAGCGCGGAAACGTGCTCATCCTGACCGGCGCCGGCATCTCCACCGACTCGGGCATCCCCGACTACCGAGGTCCTGACGGCTCCCGTCGCGTGACGCCCATGCAGTACGCCGAGTTCCTGGGTTCCTCCGAGGCGAGGCAGCGCTACTGGGCGCGCAGCTACGTGGGGTGGCAGCGGTTCAACCGGGCCCAGCCCAACTCCGGCCACGAGGCCGTGGCGAGGCTCCAGGGTCGCGGGCTGGTCGGCCCGGTCATCACCCAGAACGTCGACGGTCTGCACCAGCGCGCGGGGGCGACCGACGTCGAGGAGCTGCACGGGTCGCTGGCGCGGGTCGTCTGCCTGACCTGTGGCGACCGCACCTCCCGCTGGGATCTCGACGACCGCATGCGCGAGAGCAACCCCACCTACACGGTGACCAGCGACGAGATCCGTCCGGACGGTGACATCGTGCTGAACGACCTCGACGTCGCCGCCTTCCGCACTCCGCTGTGTCTCGTCTGCGGCCACGACACACTCAAGCCGGACGTCGTGTTCTTCGGTGAGTCCGTGCCGAAACCGTTGGTGGAGAAGTGTTTTCGCCTCACTGAGGAGGCCAGCGCGCTGGTGGTCCTGGGCTCGAGCCTGAAGGTCATGAGCGGCTACCGCTTCGTTCGCCGCGCCGCCGCGCTCGGCATCCCGGTCGCGATCATCACCCGCGGACCGACCCGCGGCGATGGCGAGGCCAGCGTGCAGGTCGACGCGCCGCTCGCCCCGACCCTCGAGGAACTGCTCAGCCGCCTGGCCGCCTGACCACCGCCCACCCTCGGCCTTCCGCCGGCCCGACTTCTGGCCACTGGTGGCGCATCCGACGCGCTGACGACGCAAGACACCCAGCATGGGTGGCCAGAAGTGCGGGGTGGGCGCGAGAAGTGGGGCTTCAGCCGGTCGGCCGCCTGGCCACCAGCACGACGTCGATCGCGTCACCGTCGTCCGTCGGGCGCACGTACTCCTCGCACCGCTCGATCTGCAGGTCCCCGGCCGCGGCGCGCAGCTGCTCGGGGGTGTGCAGCAGCGCCGGGTCGGACGGGCCGCCGACCCCTTCGGTCAGGTTGCGCAGCCCGTGCCCGACGACCACCAGCGCACCGCCCGGCGCCAACCAGGTCCGGGTGCGGGACACCACGTCCGAGGGCAGGTGCAGGTATGACACGAGGACGAGGTCGTAGTGCACCTGGGGCGCCGGGTGCCAGGAGCGGGCGTCCGCCACCACCCAGTCCACCCGGATCCCGCGGCTGGAAGCCTCCTTCTCGCCCTTGGCCAGACCCACGGCAGAGAAGTCGACCGCCGTGACCCGCCAGCCCTTCGCGGCAAGCCACACGGCGTGACGGCCCTCGCCGGCGCCGAGGTCGAGGGCGCGGCCGGGTGGCCAGCCACCCACGATCCGTTCCACCTCGGCGTTGGGCGTCGCGCTCCAGACGTGCGCCTGGGCGGCATACCGCTCGTCCCACAGGGCCTGGCGATCGGTGTGCCCACCGCGGTCGGGGTCGGGCAGCTTCGCGTCGCCGGCCGAGCCGGGAGCGCCGTGGCTGTGACCGTGCTCGTGGTTCATCCCCCTAGCATCGCCGATATGAGCAGCATTGCCCCGGACAGCGGCCGCGCAATCGTCGTCCGCGACGCGACGCAGGCAGACCTTCCCGCCATGGCCGCCATCTACGACGACCAGGTCCGCACCTCGGTGGCGACCTTCGACACCGAACCCCGCGGCGCGGCATACCTCGGGGAGAAGCTGGCGGCCGCCGGCGCGGGCAACGTCGGCAATGTCGTCCTCGTCGCCTGTGCGGACGAGCAGCTGCTCGGGTACGCGTTCTCCGGCGCCTTCCGCCCGCGGCCGGCCTACGACGGCACCAAGGAGGTGTCGGTCTACCTCGCGGAGGGCGCCCGCGGTCGCGGCCTCGGCCGGACCCTGTATGCCGCGCTGCTGGCGCGGCTGGACGCCGCACCTGATGTGCACACCCAGGTGGCGGTGATCGCCCTGCCCAACGACGCGAGCGTCGCGCTGCACGTGGCGTGCGGTTTCGAGCGGGTGGGCGTGCTGCGCGAGGTCGGGCACAAGTTCGGTCGTTATGTCGACACTGCCTGGTACCAACGGATGACTCCGCAAAAGTAGGGCTGGCGCGTCGCCCCGTCTCTTGGCACCCTCGAAGGAGCATCTTTCGCACGCTGTGGAGGTTGGGAGATGGGCGCCACCGGAGCCGGGCCGTTCGAGAACGACGACGCGCTCGACCTGCTCGACGAGCTCGAGGAGTCCGAGCACGAGGTACGACGCAAGAGGGTCGAGTCGGCCCTCGACCAGGTGGTTCGTGCGCGGGGGTACATCGAGGCGCCCACCATGTCGCAGGCAGTGGCGGCCGCGGTGCTCGTGGCTGCGTGTGACGACTTCGAATCCGTCGTGGGAGAACGCAATGTGCCCTGGTGGGTCGACGAGGAACCCATCGAGGTGGACGAACAGCTCGAGGAGCTCGCCACCCGGGCGCTGCACCGGGCCCTGCAGTCCGACGACAACGAGCTCTGGGAGCTGTGGGCCGACGGTGACGGCGGCGAACGCTTCGCCACGAGGATCACGCACTACCTCGACGCGCTGGGTGACTGACTGGTTACTGCCTGGGTGACTGACTGGGGGACTGACCCGTCGCCCGGCAGACCCCGAGCACCGCGTCGATCTGGTCCAGGTTCAGCTGCGAACAGGCGTGGCTCGCGGCGTCGATCAGGTCCGCGAGCAGTTCGATCTCGGATCCGAGCACCTGGTCGGTGAGATCGGGGTCGGGATGGGCCTCCATGTGTAGAGAACGGTTGGAAGAGTCGCCTGTTACGGGGCGCAGAGCAGGCAAGCCTGGGGGGCCTTCTTGAGTCCGTTCGGGTGATGGGCCATCAGCCGAACGGACGAGGCGCGAGCCGCGCTGAGCCCACAGCGGTCCGGACACACGTGTGCCGCGGAGCGCGCGAGGCGCTCCGCGGCACACGTCGCCGGGACTGAGGGTCGAGCTCAGATCCGGCGAAGCACCGCCGTGACCTTGCCGAGAATCGTGGCGTGGTCTCCGTCGATGGGGTCGAAGGCGGCGTTGTGCGGCATCAGCCACACCTTGCCGTCCTTGCGCTTGAAGGTCTTGACGGTGGCCTCGTTGTCGAGCATCGCCGCGACGATGTCGCCGTTGTCGGCCGTGGGCTGCTGGCGCACGACGACCCAGTCGCCGTCGCAGATCGCGGCCTCGATCATCGAGTCACCGACGACCTGGAGGAGGAAGAGCTGCCCCTCGCCGACGATCTGGCGGGGGAGCGGGAAGACGTCCTCCACGGTCTCCTCGGCCAGGATCGGCACGCCGGCGGCGATGCGCCCTAGCACGGGCACGTAGGTCGCGGCAGGGCGCTGGTCGCCCGACCCGGTCTCGTCGTAGGTCGCGGTCTCGTCCTCGGCCGAGGCGCCGCCGCGGTAGCCGCGCATGTCGGCGGGGGAGTCGGGCGAGACGACCTCGATCGCGCGCGGCCGGTTGGGGTCGCGGCGCAGGAAGCCCTTGCGCTCGAGGGTGGACAGCTGGTGGGCGACCGAGCTGGGGGAGGTGAGCCCCACGGCCTCGCCGATCTCGCGCAGGCTCGGCGGGTACCCGCGCCGGTCGACCGAGTTGCGGATCACCTCGAGCACCCGTCGCTGCCGGACGGTGAGCCCGTCGCCGCGATCGCGGTCGGGCAGTTCCTTGACGTTGTCGTCGCTCATGCCGCTTCCTCACTTGAGCAGTTTCGGGTGCAGGTGCAGGTCAGGTGCCGTATGCCGGGTGCTCTCCGAGGCGTTGTCAGTGCCCTCTGATGTGCTTGCGGCATGAACACAGCGTATGGCCTTCGAACGCCTGTGCCAAACATGTGTTCGACGCGTGTCTTGATTGATTCGAACATGCGTGCTAGAAATCAGTCAAGCAGTTCTTCGCACATCCGTTCGAGGAGCGCCGCACAGAACGCCACAGCAACACCAACAGCAACAACAGCGCACGCCACGATGGAGGACCTGATGAGTGCAGCAGTCGCTTGGGACGTCGCCCCCGCACCGGTGCGGGTCCCCGTTCGCCCGGCTCGCCCCCGCCTGGTCTCGGTGCCCACCGGCGCAGAGGTCGTGGTGGCTCCGGCCGCCCCGTTGCGCCTGACCCGCGCCGCTCGGCTGGCGATCACGCTCACCGTGGTCATCGCAGCCGTGGCCCTGGCGATCGCCGTGTTCTCCGGCGGCGCGTCCGCCACCGTGATCGACCACTCCACCACGGTGCAGTCCGGTCAGACGCTGTCGCAGATCGCGGTCGAGCAGCTCCCGCAGCTGTCGATGGCCGAGGCGGTCGTCCACATCCAGGTCGCCAACGACCTCACCGACAGCAACGTCCACGCCGGTCAGACGCTCCTCATCCCCGCCGTCGGCTGAAGCCCCGACGGCCGCGTGGCCTACGCGTTTTGCGCTATGCGGTGACCGTTGGCTCTACGCGCTAACCCCGATGCGGGGCGGCTGTCGCGTGTAAGACGGTGGTCGGCATGCACACCACTACACGGATGGCGGCCGCTGTGGCCGCAGCTGCCGGGGCAGCGGCCTTCTCGGTCCTCCCGGCCACCGCCGCGGCGGGAACACCCACGTCGTTCACCGTCGACACCCAGTTCGTGGACGGGCCCAGCGACATCACCGCCGCCACCGGCCCTCTCTCGTCCTGCACCGAGGTCAGGGACCTCGAGAACTTCGGCGACCTGCGGACCCACAACCAGCTCGTCTTCAGCGGGGTCAAGGAGCTCACCTGCGGCACTGCGACGGTGACCATCGGCTACACCGCCTTCATCTCCATCCCCGCGTTCCAGAACGAGAACGTGCTCCCAGCCGGCGGCGGCTTCAGGACCTTCGGGGACTGGTGGGTCATCGACTCCACGCTGGCGGGTGTGAGCTCCGGCGGCGGCAAGCTGGCGGGCGACTCCCGCACCTGCACGCGGGATGCCGGCTCAGAGGGCTGCATCACCGACACCTTCCGGGGCTTCGTCTCCTAGACGCAGACGCAGCCCGGCGCGGGGGAACCGGCGCGGGGGCACCGGCGCGGGGGAGGGTGGCGCTCAGCGGTCGGCCCGCTTCGGCCGGCGTGCGGGGTGGCCCAGCTCGCCGCCCCACAGGTGCGGGGTGCCCTCGTTCTCGACCAGGGACAGGTCGCGCCCGAGGAACCCAGCCAGCCGCTGGGCCGCGACCCTCACCTGCGTGCGCCCTCGCTTCGAGACGGCCGGAGCGAGGTGCACCTCGACCTGGACCGCATCGGGTCGCACCGTCCGCTTCCAGAGCCCGACATTGGTGCCGTCGAGCACCACGCTCGCCCAGAACGGGTCGGTGTGCTCGGCATAGGGGTGGTCGGGCAGTGCGGAGAAGTTCACCTGCGGATAGGTCAGGACCGCCTCGTCATACGTCGGGAAGAGGTATGCCGCGGGCGCGGCAGGGGAGCGCCGGCGCACCTGAGTGGGGTCGAACCAGTGCGGGATGCCGGAGATCTCCACCTCCTCCAGGTGGTCCCCGAGCTGCGCGAGGGCGGCCTTGGTGTCGCTGACCGTCAGGGTGGCCCACCGGGTGAAGTCCTTGACCGACGCAGGTCCGTGGCCGCTGAAGAACCGCCGGACCAGCTCGACCACGGCCTCGTCGCGGCTGCGCTCGGGTGTCGGCGCGATGACCTCGTCGACGAGGGCGTAGGAGTGGTGGACACCCTTCATGGGCCCCGAGCAGACCAGGCCGCGCATCTCGGCGACGATGAGCAGGTGGCCGAGCTGTTCGCCGGGCTTGATGGGGGAGCCGCGCTCGACGAAGGCCTCACCGAGCTCGGGTCGAGTCAGGAAGTGCTTGTCCTGCAACAGTTTTGCCAGCAGCTCGAACCCGTCGCCGAGACGCCTGGTGTCGTCGAGGCCGAGCTGACGGTGCCGCGCTCCCATGCTCGACAGCACCCGCGGTGAGGTGAGGGCGAGGATCCAGCGCAGGTCCTCCGGAGCGACGAAGTGCCACGTCGGCCTCAGGATGTGGGTGCGCACGAAGGCGCCGGCGTCGAACTCACGCTGCACCGCGGCATACCGGTCCTTGCGGGAGCGCATCGCGAGCGAGAAGAAGGCGTGGTCGCGCTCCTGGCTCTGCACGCAGGTGAGCAGCCGCACGGCGTCGGCGGCGCGGGGGAGCGGCGCCGAGCTGAGCCGCTGGGTGGCCAGCCGCTGGGCGAGGACGGTGGCGTGATCCATGGCGTCATCCTCTCGAATACCGATGACAGCCTCTCGAATACCGCCGCCAGCCTCTCGAATACCGCCGACAGGTGCGCGACCATGGAGGGGTGGAGCAGAGCACGACCGTCGACATCGCCGCCTCGCCGGAGCGGGTCTGGGACGTGCTCACGGACGTCGAGCACTGGTCGGACTGGACGGAGTCGGTGCGCTGGGTGCGCCGCCTCGAGGACGGACCCCTGCGGACGGGCTCGACGGCCAAGATCAGCCAGCCCAAGGTCCCGACCGTGGACTGGGTGGTGACCGAGTTCGACCCGGGGCGGGAGTTCACGTGGGTGTCGGCCGGACCGGGGGCGCTCACCACGGCGAGGCACTCGGTGGAGGCGCTCCCCGGGGGCGGCAGCCGGGTCCGGCTCTCGGTGGACCAGAGCGGGATCGTGGGCTCGCTGGTCGGCCGGCTCTACCGCGGGCTCACCGAGCGATACCTCGCGATGGAGTCGGCGGGGCTCAAGGCGCAGTGCGAGGCCCGGCTCGCCTGAGGGGCCGATGAGTTCACGCGACGAGGCGATGGCCAACTTCGGTGCGGTGGTCGGCGGGCGCGGGCTGAGCGGGAGTCCGCCAAGGGAGTGACACGGGTGCTGTTGGCCCACGTCAGGCAGCTTGACGTGGCGTCAAGGTGCCTGACGCGCTGAGAACCACGGTGCGCGGGCTGGGTAGCCGGCCCCGCTCAGGTGCTGACGCCCCGCAGCTGGACGTCTGCGGCATACCCGCCTAGCTGTGCGGTGAGCTTGGCCGTCGCGGTGCCGGGACCGACCGGCGTCCAGGTCACGGTCACGGAGACCGCGTCGCCGGGGGCGATGGCGCCCTCGGTCTCGAGCTGGGCCACGAACCCGGCCGTCGACGGCTCCACCACAAGGGAGCCCGCCGCGATGCCGAGGGCGTCCTTGCTGCCGTTGAACAGGTGCACGGTGCTGCCCACCGGGTTGGTGCCCGTCGTGGTCAGCTCGAGGGTGCGCGGCACGAAGGCCACGATGTCCTTGGTCGTGGCCGCGCCCGGACCGAGGATGACGTCGGCCACACGTTCGATGAGGTGCCGGAAGGTCTCCTCCCGGAAGCCGATGACGAACGCGATCACGGCCAGGATGGCGATGCCCGGGCCGTCGTAGGCCACCGGGACCGCGGCTGCCGACCCGTCGGTGGCGGGCGTGGTGGGGGAGGCGGTCACGCTCTTGATGAGCAGCACCACGATCAACACGCCGATGGTGCCGCACACGCCCCCGAGCAGCGGACGGGCCAGGTGCCACAGGTAGTAGTCGGGGTCCCAGTTGTGGGCGTGCTTGACGATCCCGACCAGGCTGATCGTCGCCCCGCCCAGCGCCCCCGCCCACGGCACCCACAAGGGCACCACGGACTGGAACGAGAACGACCAGTACAGCCGGCTCGGCTCCGGGTTCTTGGAGTAGATCAGCACTGCTATGAGCAGCGCCGACATCGAGATCACGTTGACGGCGAAGAAGATGCCGGGCCGGCGCCGCCAGTCGTCCTGGGGAATCGTGGCCATGCTCCGACGATCCTCCGTGCCTTTGCGGACGACATCGTCCGTTTGCATGAAGGTGCCGCGTATGGCGCGTGGCTCGGTCGAGCGCGTGGGCCAGGCGAGGGCGGGGCTCGGTGGAGCGCGCTGCTCAGCTGAGGGTGCGGCGCATGATCAAGCGAGGCAGCTTGCTGGCGACCGCGTCGGTGGTTCCGACGACCGCGAACCCGGCCTTCTCGAACATGCCGCGCGTCCCGACGAACGCCATGGTGAGGTCCATCCGCTCGTCGCCTGGATCGACCGGGTGGGCCTCGACGGCGGGCGCGCCGTTCGCCGCGGCATACGCCACTGCACCCTCGATGAGGTGCTCGGTCACGCCGCGCCGGCGAAAGCCCGAACGCACCACGACGCAGACGATGCTCCACACGGGCAGGTCGTCGACGGGACGCATGAGGGCGGACTTGGCGAGGCGGGTGATCTCCGAGCGCGGGCCGATGTTGCACCAGCCGACCGGCTCGCCGTCGAGGTAGGTGACGACTCCCGGCGGGTGCTCGCGCTCGCACAGGCTCCGCATGGCGCGCTCGCGGGCGCCCGTCCCCGTGCCGCCGAGCTCCTCGATCTCCTTGGCCTGGAGGCGGTGGGACAGGCACCAGCAGTGGGTGGCGCGCCGGTTCTTGTTGACGACGTCGGCGAAGTCCTCGAACCGGTCGGGCGTCACCGGATGCGTCTGCCACTCCTCGGCCATGGAACCCACTCAACCACCACCCTCGGACATCCTGATCGCCCGCACACCACATGTGGGGGCGCGGATTCGGGACACACCCCACATCTGGGCGCCTCTGACGTCACATCAGTCACACCAGCACCAGTTTCGGCGTGTCGCGCCGCGCCGCCACAAGCCTCTGACCTGCGGCGATGCACACTTCGACACAAGTTTCGGGGAACGGCTTGCGTCCTAGGTCACAGGGGGGCACACTATCCCTACATCTAGTGGTTACACCGCTGTAGTTCGTCCACATGTAGTGCACAGGCTGGGGCGGGTTGTCCACACGTTGTCCCCAGCGAGTCCCCAGTTCCGTCCACAGGGCGGGGCCGGATCCGCACCACAATCCGCACCAGAATCCGCACCAGCCGTTCCATTCAGCCACACCGGGAGGAGACCGCCATGCACTGCCCGTTCTGCAGGCACACCGACTCCCGCGTGATGGACTCGCGCACCACCGACGACGGCAGCTCGATCCGCCGGCGTCGCCAGTGCCCCGAGTGCGGTCGTCGCTTCACCACCATCGAGACGGCGAGCCTGACGGTCACCAAGCGCTCCGGCGCCAACGAGCCGTTCAGCCGCAGCAAGGTCCTCGTCGGCGTCCGCAAGGCCTGTCAGGGCCGCCCGGTCACCGAGGACGACCTCGCGATCCTGGCCCAGCGTGTCGAGGAGTGCATCCGCCAGCAGGGGCAGGCCGAGGTCGAGGCCCACGAGGTGGGCCTGGCGATCCTCGGACCGCTGCGCGAGCTCGACGAGGTCGCCTACCTGCGGTTCGCCAGCGTCTACCAGGCGTTCGACAGCCTCGAGGACTTCGAGGGTGCGATCACCCTGCTGCGCGCAGAGCGCGACGCGACCGGCACCGAACCGGAGCCGCGGTCGCGACCACAGACCCAGGCGGGTATGCCGCCGGGCTAGGCCCGCGGCATACCCGCCTTTCCCGCACGGCCAGGCACGACGAGAAACCAGACGCGAAGCACGGCCACAGGCGACGCACCACCGAGCAGATTCACCACTGAGCATCGCGGCACTGTCAGTGCCGCACGAGACAATCAACTGAAAGCATTACCAGGGGCTAGGGAGGCCACGAGAATGACTGAAACCGCAAACACACGCGCAGGCGCTCGCAAGAGCGCGGGCAAGGGTGTGAAGGTTGAGCGGATCTACACCACCCCTGGTGTGCACCCGTACGACGAGGTGACGTGGGAGAAGCGCGACGTCGTCCAGCAGAACTGGAAGACCGGCGAGACGATCTTCGAGCAGCGCGGGGTCGAGTTCCCCGACTTCTGGTCGGTCAACGCCTCCACGATCGTCACCACCAAGTACTTCCGCGGCGCGCTCGGCACCGACAAGCGTGAGACGGGGCTCAAGCAGCTCATCGACCGCGTCGTGCTGACCTACGTCAAGGCGGGCAAGGACCACGGCTACTTCTCCTCCGCCGAGGACGCCGAGATCTTCGAGCACGAGCTGACCTACGCGCTGCTGCACCAGGTGTTCAGCTTCAACTCCCCGGTGTGGTTCAACGTCGGCACCGCGAGCCCGCAGCAGGTCTCCGCCTGCTTCATCCTCGCCGTTGACGACTCGATGGACTCGATCCTCAACTGGTACAAGGAAGAGGGCTTCATCTTCAAGGGCGGCTCCGGCGCCGGCCTCAACCTGTCGCGGATCCGTTCGTCCAAGGAGCTGCTGAGCTCGGGTGGCACGGCTTCCGGCCCGGTCTCCTTCATGCGTGGCGCCGACGCGTCCGCGGGGACGATCAAGTCCGGTGGCGCGACCCGTCGTGCGGCCAAGATGGTCGTGCTCGACGTCGACCACCCCGACATCATGGAGTTCGTCCAGACCAAGGCGCGCGAGGAGGACAAGATCCGCGCGCTGCGTGACGCCGGCTTCGACATGGACCTCGGCGGCAAGGACATCGTGAGTGTCCAGTACCAGAACGCCAACAACTCGGTCCGCGTCAGCGACGAGTTCATGAAGGCGGTCGAGGACGGCACCGAGTTCGGGCTGCGCGCCCGTGGCACCGGCGAGGTCATCGAGACCGTCGACGCCCGTGACCTGTTCCGCAAGATGGCCGAGGCCGCGTGGGAGTGCGCCGACCCGGGCATCCAGTACGACGACGTCATCAACGACTGGCACACCAACCCCGAGACCGGCCGGATCACCGCGTCCAACCCGTGCTCGGAGTACATGTCGCTCGACAACTCCTCGTGCAACCTGGCTTCGCTCAACCTGCTCAAGTTCCTCAAGGACGACGACACGTTCGACGCCAAGAAGTTCCAGCAGGTCGCCGAGCTCGTCATCACGGCGATGGACATCTCGATCTGCTTCGCGGACTTCCCGACCGAGGCGATCGGCGACACCACGCGTGACTACCGCCAGCTGGGCATCGGCTACGCCAACCTCGGCGCGCTGCTGATGGCGACCGGCCACGGCTACGACTCCGAGGGTGGGCGTTCGCTGGCTGCGGCCATCACCTCGCTGCTCACCGGTGCCGCCTACAAGCGCTCCGCCGAGATGGCGGGCGTCGTCGGTGCGTATGCCGGGTACGCCCGGAACGCGGACGCGCACAAGCGCGTGATGCGCAAGCACCAGAGCGCCAACGACGCGATCCGTCCGCTCGACACGATGGACACCGCGATCCACCGCGCTGCGAGCAAGGCGTGGGACGACGTGGTCAAGGTCGGCGAGAAGAACGGCTACCGCAACGCCCAGGCGTCGGTGCTCGCCCCGACCGGCACCATCGGCTTCATGATGGACTGCGACACCACCGGCATCGAGCCCGACTTCTCGCTGGTGAAGTTCAAGAAGCTCGTCGGTGGCGGGTCGATGCAGATCGTCAACCTGACCATCCCGCGTGCGCTCAAGAAGCTGGGCTACACCGGCGAGACCATCGAGGCGATCGTCGAGTACATCGCCGACAAGGGGCACGTCATCGACGCTCCCGGCCTCAAGACCGAGCACTACGAGATCTTCGACACCGCCATGGGTGCGCGCTCGATCGAGGCCATGGGCCACGTGCGGATGATGGCGGCCGTCCAGCCGTTCCTGTCCGGCGCGATCTCCAAGACGGTCAACCTGCCTGAGAACGCCACGGTCGAGGAGATCGAGGACGTCCACATGCAGGGCTGGAAGCTCGGCCTCAAGGCGATCGCGGTCTACCGCGACAACTGCAAGGTCGGCCAGCCGCTGTCCGATGGTGGCTCGACCGCCAAGGACGCTGCCGCTGACAAGGTGACGGCTGCGGCCGAGGCCAAGATCGAGCGGGTCGTCGAGTACCGCCCCGTGCGCAAGCGTCTGCCCAAGCGCCGGACCTCGCAGACCACGTCGTTCGCCGTGGGTGGCGCCGAGGGTTACCTCACGGCCGGCACCTACGAGTCGGGCGACCTGGGCGAGATCTTCCTCAAGTTCGGCAAGCAGGGCTCGACCCTGGCCGGCGTGATGGACGCGTTCTCGATCGCTGTGTCGATCGGCCTGCAGTACGGCGTGCCGCTGGAGACCTTCGTCGAGAAGTTCACCAACCTGCGGTTCGAGCCTGCTGGTCTGACGGACGACCCCGACGTGCGGATGGCGCAGTCGATCATGGACTACGTGTTCCGCCGCCTGGCGCTGGACCACATGGACTTCGACACCCGTTCGTTCATGGGCATCCACACGGCCTCCGAGCGCGCTCGCCAGCTCGAGACCGGGTCCTACCAGGACATCGAGGCCGACGAGTCGGACGAGGAGCTCGAGGACGAGCTGGAGAACTTCAGCCAGTCCGCTCCGGTCACCAAGCCGGCCGTCGCCGCCGCATCCTCGACCCCCACGGTCGAGGGCAAGGCACTCGACGCCGACACAGTGAAGTCCGGTGCCGGTGCAGCCTCAGCCCGTGAGGTCTCGGTCGACGTCCACTCGTCCGCCGAGCTCCTGGAGAAGTTCCAGGGCATCTCCGCCGACGCCCCGATGTGCATGACCTGCGGCACCAAGATGCGCCCCGCCGGCTCCTGCTACGTCTGCGAAGGCTGCGGAAGCACCAGCGGCTGCAGCTGACCTAGCCAACGAACAACGGTGGGCCTGGAGCGATCTCGCTCCGGGCCCACCGTCGTCCGTCCGGTTGATGCTGACCGATTCGCCGCCACAATCTTTGGGTAGTCGTGGAGACTGCCTGAGTGCGGACGGACGGGGGAGTGACGAGCAAGCGCCGTCAAAGGGAACTCGCAGGCAACGCGCGCTCGGGCTTGTTTGCTCGCAGCAAAGCGCGGACCCAACAGCGGGCCTTCCTCCGGGCAAACTGGCGATTGTTCAGTGCGTTTGGCGTTTTTGGAACCGCTGTCTGCGTCGCGGCTGCCTGGAGCATGCCCAACGACTTCATCTCGGGCGTCGTCATTGGCGGGGGAGTCGTTGCCCTTCCTGGGGCGCTCTGGATCCTGACTACGCAGATGACCGGCACCATGCCGGTGATGATGGGGGCCGAGGCCGAACAGTGGACGGCCGACGCACTGCGAAGGCTCACGCGTCGGGGATGGCGCTTGGTGAACCATGTGGCCTTGAAGCGGGAGGACATTGATCATGTCCTGCTCGGCCCGGGTGGTGCGTACGCAGTCGAGACAAAGTGGAGCAGCTCCTGGGCGTCGGCGTACGGCCGCGATCGGATTGCAGATGGCATCGCCCAGGCTCGCGAGAATGCCCGGGACCTCTCACGGTGGCATGAATTCAAGTCGCTCGGAATCGCGTCCGAGCCCCTCTTGGTCCTCTGGGGTGCGGGGCTGTCTGGTTGGGCGCCCGCGGACCGTGTCCGCCTCATCGATGGCGTCACAGTCATAACGGGCCCGGCCCTTGCTGACTGGACAGCGTCCCTGACATCGACCGCCCTGGCAGCTGATCAGGTCGCCAGGGGTTGGTCCGCTCTGGAGGACCACGTCGGTCGGCGAGATCCACTAGAGCGCGAGAGGTATCCCGTGCCGATGTCCGCCGCAGAGTGGGCTGCACGGCTTGGCCTCATTGTCGGACTGGTAGCGCTTGGTCTCACAGCCTTCGGGCAACTCATCTCTTGGACCCAGTCCGCCGCGACGACGGCCATCATCACTGGGCTTGCTCTTGCCCCAGTTGTGCCACTCCTTCGCTCACCGAGGTGGAGATGGGCAGCATGGAGCTGGGCCATCGGCATCGGCTTGCCCACCATCGCCTTGCTCGCTGCTGAGGCCGTCACACACGGCGGCTAATTGCCGCGGCACACAACTAGTGCGGCGGTATGACGTGGGCTCGCCCCACCTTGGCGCAGGCCACGCCACCTAGGGATGTGAGACTGCGGGGATGGGAAAGCGGGAGTTGTTCGGGCGCGAGGGCGCAGTTCCCCGTGGCGCGCAAGTCTGGGTGGGAGGGCATCTTGAATCGGCCGAGGCGCTAGGTCAGGCCTTTCTTGCGGCCGCCGACACGCTCGCGGACGCGTGGCGTAACAGCGACTCCGCGGGAGTCGACAACCTGGCGCTACCGATCATTCAGGCGTACCGACACTCCATTGAACTCATGCTGAAAGCGGGCTGTGAGAAGACTGCGCAAGTCATCGCTTTCGGCCAGGTGCTTGGGTACGGCCAGGACACTCGGTCGGCGGACCTCGAGGGCCTGCTTGGAACTACGCACTCGATTGCCCGGCTAGTCACGTTGCTTAACACGTTGCTCAGCGGCCTCGCCGATTCGGGTGCAGGAAGGATGCCAAGCGAGACGGCAGAGGTCTTGCAGTACCTGCATGACCTAGACGCCAAGGGGATGGCCTTCAGATATGCCAGCACGCGGGTGGGCAGTGGGAACTCGGCGACTTGGGAACCTGTTCGTCCCACGCCCACCCTGCTTGACCTCGATAACGCCATCACCCAACTCCGCGCAGCTGCAGCAATGCTGGATGGCGGTCTGATGACCTACTTGGACGCGTACGAGCAGTGGCTTCAGGAGATGTGGTCCGAGTACCAGTCCAACCTCGAGTCATATGGGGACTATCAGGCGTAGGTGCGGCAAACGGCTGGACCCGCTGGGCACCAAAGAGTGCGTCTCGCTTGACCTGGTACCCACGCCGACGCGGCCGTTAGACGCACTCCGAACGATTCAGACGGCAGCGACACGGATGTCCCACTTCAGGGTCCTGAGGGGTCAGCCTTCCTCAGTCTCTCTCGTCGACGGAGGCGCACAGCGCTAGTGAGACAAAGTCCCTGGCCGACAAGGGCGACATCGTCAACACGGAGCAAGCAGACGTCCACTACAAGCACGCCGCCGACCTCATCGAGGCCGGGTTTCTCCTGGACGACCTGCCGCGACGCGCCGAAACTTGTGCTCACTTTCCCACCAGTTTCCCCCACTGCTAACAACTATTCCACACATTGTCCACAGGACGACCCGCCGTTATGCACAAACGATCCCCAAGCCCTGGCATCGACGGAATGCGCGAATCGTTATGTGTCGCAGCGTAACTCGCCGGACGGGGCAACGTTATCCCCAGTCTTCCTGCATAGCGATGAAGCCCAGTCTTGTGTCCCGTTGCACCCGCGGGTCTGTCACTTGAACGTGGGAGAATATCTACAGATACCCATGCACGTCCGTGAGTGAACTTTTCTTGGGAGGAGGTGGCTAGTGGACTGGTCTACGAAGCTGGCAATTGTGAGCGCGTCTCTGGCGCTCATCCCGCTCCTCTTCTTCGTAGTCGCCATCGGTTACTCGATGTGGCTACACAAGAGGAACACCCCGGATCCGGAGAAGCACATCGCGCTGCTCATCAGGGCCTCGTTGCCGAGGGTCCGCCATGCCAAGCGTTCTCCTCATCGAGAACGTGCGCGCTCTGGCGAATATCCGCGGCAGCAACTGCCTCCGGCAGCCTGACAACGTGAGGGTCGGTGGATCGCGGTGATGATCCACTTGCCGCTCTGGAGCGGATGTCCGTCTTTGCGCCTTGGAGGTTCGCCTCGGGATGGCCAGCGACGTTGAGGTCGACGACGTAGGTCCGCGCAGCGGGATGCGCTGCCACGGCCAGACGGCGTGCAGCTCATCAGGAACACGGCGGTTTACTCGAACGCAGAAGGTCACTCCCGGCGGCTTGGGTTGCATCGGAGCCGGACAAGGACGTGATTCGGTTGCATTGACCTTCCCCCTGGCCATCCCGATCCAGTGCCACGAGCGTACGGACTTCCCTGACAAAGCCCGCTAGGCGGCGGTAAGACGCAGTTGTTCGAGCAATACCCCAGGCGCGTGGGACATCCCCGCCGGGGAGCCGTTCAGCTCTCTACTTCGGCTACGTCGATCTGAGAGCCCTCAACGCCTCGGCGCCCTCGTGAAGCCGGTCGGCGTGATCCCTGATCAATGCCACATCTGACCACTGGTTGGTTCGGCGCTTGATGATGCGGTTCGCGTCTTCGGCATCGAAGCCCATCACCATCAGCCAACGCAGGTCAAAGAGCAACATGGCGATCTCGGTCCCGACGACCAGCGCACTGCTGCTCTTCCGCAGCACCGAGCCTGTGCGACCGTGCGTCACCGCGTTGCGGAGAAGTTCCACATCTTGCGCCCAACCACGTTCAGCAAGCTCGGTCACTGAGCCTCCCAACTCGGCGTCGGCTCGACGCAACCTCGTAGACAGCGAAGGGACATGAGCCTGCTCCGCCCCACGACGCGCCGCCCTTCGACGCTGGGAATTGATCCCTGCTTCAGCTGTGGCGGCGTTGATGACGGCGACGGCCGCTTCTTGCCACGGCGCAGGGGTGTCCTCATGAAGGCCGGTATCGAGAGCCTCGACGGCTTGGACTGCGTTCAGGAAGAGGGTCTCTCTCGATCCCGCCATCTCCGCACTCGCGTCCGAGTACCGCTCTAAGGCATAGCGATGGTGGTCAGCGGATTCGAAGAAGCCAGCGAGCTGCCCGTCGTTGAAGTCCGAGAGGAGATGGCGGCATATAAGGGAAGACAATCGCGAAGTGCTCTGCGCCGCACCGCTGCGAAAGCGCACCCGGGCTCTGCGGTAGGGCCTCCGCTGCGCGCTCTCGGATTCGTCGAACTGCCATCCCGTGTTGGCGACGGAAAGGTGCACGATTGGGGCAGTCGCTCCGGTCGCAGTGGTGACCAGTAGTTGCAGCGGTCGCAGCCATCGATAGTCGAGGTCATCGAGCGTCAGGGGCTCGTCAAGGTCAAGTTCGAACCGGCATCCCGAGGTGAACGTCCACGTTCCGTACTTCTCTGACCAGGTCCCGTCGTCAACGAGTGACAGGGAGGCACCCGGGCACTGGATCTTCCTCCTCTGTTCGCCGAGGTGCTCCACACGGGGCGGCTTCGCGAAGTCGGCCTCGTCGAGATCGTGCCACGTCGTCCAGTCCGCCCATTCAGCCAGACCCCGAATCGAAAACACGGCCCGGTCGTACTGAAGTTCTTCCTCGCTTAGCCCGAACCCCTCGAGGGCTACTCCGGCCGCAAGTTCCGTTCGCATCACGTCGCCAACCATGGGCATCGTTCCTGCGATAGGTCGCGAATCACACAACGTGACCATCATGCCCATGACATTGCCGTGGAGCAGCGGCACCGGAGCAGAGCGCCACGGCCTAATTGCGGCCTTCATTTGCCCGTGCAGGGTCGCGTGGGCCGCCCCGTTCTCGTCTATCCAATAGAGACCAGGAACCCCCTCGTCGTGCTGGTCTGGCAGCCACCACTTAGCCGGCCGTGGCTCATCCCTCGTGCCTGTCGACATGTCCCCCCCAATCGCCAAAGAACTGCTCAGGACCCGATGATGACTGGATACCGCGCTGATGGGGGCCGGGAACGGCGACCAAACGCGAATGTTTTCCAGCCGAGGTCACTACCAGTAGATGGCAACCACCTCGGCCTCGAGGAGGTTCGCAGTAGCGGCCTTCTGGTTCCTCTCGGGTTCTGCCGTGGCAGCCAACGCGTTGAGGAATGTTAGTCGAGCGACCGTCTGGTGCATCTCACGCAGGGTCCGCACCAGCTGACGGTCGATCCGGCTCGGCTCGGTCGTGCCGGTTGTCTCGCTGGGCGATGGGGAAGCCTGCACTATCTGCACGACTTCTTCGAAGGCTCCCCGAACGATCCCGGCGTCTTCTAGTTCCTCGGGTGTGGTTACGGCTTCCGCAGCCCTTGTGGCAGCCTCCAGCAACTCTCCCTCTGAGATGTTCTTGGACGCTAGTCTCGCGAGGTCACGGCCGAACGGCACCAGCCCGTTATCACGGAACACCTCGGAAACCGGCAACGCTACGACCCGGTCGTCAATACTTCGGGCATGGTCGAACAGGTAGGGGAGCTCTCGAATCTGATCGCCAACCTCAGGCAGAAAGCGATCGAATACGTCGGCAAGCTTTACCGGTGACCATGATGTTTGGATCCCGGGCCGGGAGAGCCGTGCGTAGATCGAGTACGCCGAGCCGGCAAAAAGGACGCGGCGGACGTCTTTCCAGTACAGCGGCAACTCCGTCACCCCAGCGAGATGCACCTCGTTCGCTTCGCGGTCAAGCGCGCTGCCGGCCGCGATCATCGACTCGTCGACAAGCCATGAAATGTTGTCGACGGTTACTAGGCGGTGACTTGTTACCCGAGCTTGTATGGGCACCAAGTCGACGAGCAGGCGAGACAGCAGTTCGTGCACCTGCCGGACCTCTCCCACAACGCTCTCGTTCATTCCGAACATCTCGGCGCGCTCCCCAACAAGGTCGATCATGGACGAGACAACTGCCGTGAACTCGTAGCTCCGCTCTGGGCTGAGTTCGACCTGGACTTCGATGACGTCCCCACGAAGAAGATCCTGGGTGCGGGCGGCGCGGTGTTGTCTTTCGAGTTTGGGAAGGTGGTTCGCCAATGCCTTTGCAGTGTGAACTGCTGCTGGCCTGGGACGGTGGGGCTGGTCTTCGACTGAAACCCTCAGGTCCGTGTCGTCGATCCTGAGGCTGCGGAAGGTCCCCTGGACAACGGCACGGCGCACGACCTCCTGCGACGCGGTCTGAGACGACGTCGACCGTGTTGACATGCCTCCTCCAGGCGATGCCGGCGTCGACGGGAGCGAGAGTGAAGTGCCCGCCTCTGACGACCTACCGGCACTCCAAGTGTCCTTGAATGACTCTGGCACCGAGCCGTGCCGAGCAGCTATCAGGCTGAGAACGCTGGTCTCGTCGAGGTAGACAAACTCACGACGCCTTTGTTTCCACTCTTGGGTCCGACGTCGCCGCCGCCAGAGACGCCGAACTGCGAGGAAGGGCGCTACAGAGATGGCGCGAAGGGTCATTTGCGTCCCCCTTGTCGCTGCGAGACGTCTCGGTTGCGAGTGGCGCGCACAAGCCCGGCAGAGACGTCTTCGAGACAGAGTTCATCTCGTTCGTCGACAACCGCCAAAACACCAGCCTCCGTCCAGATCATTGCCAGTTCAGCCGCGCTCCAACCCTCCGTGGCTTCGACTAGGACTCGCCAGTCGGCAAACTCGGCACCGTGCACTCCGCGGGCCGATGCTTTCAGAATCTTCAGCCGGTCTTCAGGGCTGGGGTGGCCGTCGAACTCGAGCTTGAACGTGAGGCGTCCGGGTCGAAGCAGTGCGGTGTCCAGTGCGCCCGGCAGGTTGGTTGAGGCGATCACAAGGACGCCCTGGCTGGCCTCGAACCCATCAAGGGCGGTCAAAAACTGACCCACGAAGCGGCTGGCGTATTCAGGGACATCATCTCCTCGACTGGCCACGATGCTGTCTAGTTCGTCGAAGAAGATGATGGCTGGAGCGTGCTCCTCGGCATGCCGGAACAGAGAACGCAAACGCTGCTCGCTCTCACCCACCCATTTGTTGATGATTTCCGGCCCATCGACCAGGTAAAAGCGAGTGCCCAGTTCCTTGCTCAGGACGCGGGCTAAGTGCGTCTTGCCCGTCCCAGATGGACCACTGAACAGAATGCCTTTGACAGGATTAACGCCAATCCTCTGTAAACGTTGCTGAGGGTCGAGCGCGACGCGGGCAAGCTCCAGCGCACGCTCGACCAGGGCCCGCGATCCACCGAAGTCGGCGAGCGTGACATCACCGGGGTCGATGACAAAGCCTGCGGGGTCTAGTTCCTCATCCGCTCGACCGAACCGGTCGATGGGCTTGCTACTGAGGACGGGTCCCGGTCTTCCGTCCACATCGACAACCACCGTCTGACCTCTAACGAAAGGGCTGATCGCCCGCTGAGCGAACGTCTGGTGGCGGCCGTTTACTTCGAGCACAGCCGTCGTTCCGTCTTCACTGATCAGACTCACAGTTGCAACGTCTCCGCCGCGCGTCAGCCAGTCCTCGTCGGACATCAATACGATTGGGTTGTCACCGTCGACGTCGTTGGGAACGTATAGAATCTGGCCCTCTTCAACGTCATCGACCAGCGAGCGGCGAAACCATCCGGAGGCGCCGTCGCGACGGTCGAACCAGACTTGATCTGCCTCCTCATCAACGCGCCGCACTCGCAGAATCGACCCATAGCTCAGGTCCACATCATTGCCCGTGACGCTCACGCCGAGAAGGCTAGCTGCGGATTCCGACAACCGCCGGGAAGCCGGGCAGTAACGGTCCACGTCGAGGCCTGAGCCTTCGACCTTGGCCAGCCGAGAGTGCCCGTGTCCTTCTTGGCGAGCTGACGCGGCGAAAGACACGGCTTCCGCCGTGTGTTCGCAGACTCGTCAGCGATGACTCCGGCTTCCACTGAACCCTTGATTCCTCCTTCATGCTGCTCCAGTTGACTCTGCAGTTGGCTGCCAACTGGGGCTGCCGATCCTGCCGAAGTCCTGGTGGCGATGCGCTCCACCAAACTGTGTCCGTGTGACGTTGTTCCGCCTGAACGACCCCATCGCATCTCCCGAACCTTTACCTTTGCCCGGCGAATGGACGGCACGGCCACGAACACGGGGTCCTCAGGGAGCCCAGCGGAAGAGCCCCCAAGAGGGCCATCGGCAGATACCGTTGAGCCATGCTTAGCGGGGCCGAGTTGCGGGCGGTGACGTGCAGAGGGTGCGGAATCGAATTCCGAAGCCATAGACGGAGTGTCGTTTACTGCTGCGATATCTGCGGTCTGATGAGTGCTGCCCTGCGGAGCAGCGAACCATATTGCTTCTCGTGCAGTTCCAGGATTCAGGCCCTTCACTCGGACTCCAGGACAGCGCTCACCCCAGAGCAGTACTGGGAGGTGCACAGTCACTTCGAGCCGACGCATCGAGTTTGCCTGCGCGCAGCGCTGGATCGCGAGGTAGGAGAGGCACGGCAGGGCTGTCGATGCAAGGCCTGCCGGCGGGACCGTGGGGAGCTCCTCGACCTGAACCACGCACCGTCACGAACCAGTCGCAACGTCAAGAAGCGTTCTGCGTCCTCGACGTACCTTCGCAACCGGATCCTCATCCTCGAGAGGGACGCCTGGGTCTGCCAGATCTGCCGACTGCCCCTAGATAGGGACGCGTCTGTCGTGGATGACCTCTATCCCCAGGTGGACCACATCCTGCCCGTCTCTCTCGGCGGCAACGACGAGCTGAGCAACCTGAGGGCAGCACATCGATGGTGCAATTGGGTGCTCGGAGACAGCATGGCGGACCGGAGCGTTAGGGCGGCCGCACACGCGCGTTTCGCCACGCGCTTTCCCGCTCATGTCATAGAGAATCTGGATCCCCGCTAGCTTGCTGATGGTCCCGTGGGTGTACCACCTCGCCGACTCTGCCAACATCGGTCAGCGGAACAACAACTTGCTCTCGCTGCCGCGCTTCTAGCTGGAGACCCGCAGGCGGCGGAAAGACGCACCCACCAGCGCTCCCGTGCGGCCGCGTTCGGATCTGTCCGTCTCGCTCGGCGTCCCGGAACGGGCTCGTCTGTTCGGCCGAACATGGAGCTTCGACCCCCCAATCGTTGATGCTGCGTGGAGTTGCGTGCCACTGTCTCATCGAAGTCATCCAGAACGATGAGGGGAAAGTTCTTGGCTGCAAGATTCGTCAAACCATCGATTCGGTCCGCGATCCTGACACTCACTTCTGCGGTCATGTTGTGCGGCGCAACGACGGCATGTGCATCGCCGGGCGATATCCGGAGCGCCACGGATCTCGCGAGTTACATGGAGGATCGAGCAGGTCTCTCCTGTGTCGACAAAGCAGGCACTGACATATCCGGGGCGCAAGTGGTGATCTGCTTCAGCCAACTGCATGCCTCCCAGGTACGCCTTGAGTACTTCGACGACGCGGAGATCGGCGATGCGGCTGAGGAGCTGCTCGCGGGGCGCTGGACCACCCGGCGCGGCGACAGGTGGATCGTTGCAACCGACGGGTCCGTCGAAGGCCAGTCCATTTTGGATCGGACGCCTTGATCAGGCATCTCATCCGACGCGCCGATGAACGCCCGAACCGTCCAGTGGCAAGGCCGGGTGGGTGGTGTGTTTCAGGAGTTGCCTGACCGAGCTTGGCCAAGGCCAGCCTGTTCGATTCGCGGTGTCGCGCGGACAGGCCCACTGATCGGCGGTTGAGGCTGGGGTGAGCACTCGCGACATCGGCCCCGCGCGTCGGGCTAGGAGTCCGGAAAGCGGGAGGCGATCACGCCGGAAACTAGACCTCGCTCGCCCCGTGTTCTGTCGGATGCGGCCTACTTCGCCACGCTTTTCCCTAGGCTCAACCTCATGTTCTGGCTCACGTTGGCATTGGTCATCGTCACGGCCCTCTATGCGTGGTTGACGTGGCGCATCGCCTCTTCCTCAGCTGCGGCCGCGAATGCGTCCAAGGAGGCGGCAGAGCACGCGGCTCGGGCAGCGAATGCGGCCATGGCCAACCTAGAGATCGACTTCGAAGTAGCGCCGCGCTACCGCTTCGTCACCTCGGAGAGGACCCACGAACAGATGCCCGAGCGGCAGATGCTCAACCTAGGTGTCTCCGTGCGCAATAGAGGCGCCAACGTCTGGATTCACGGGGTCGAACTGGAGCAGTACTACCGGGCCACGAAGGGAGGGATTGAACGCCGGTTGGAGGCCGAGGGTCCTGGCGAGGAGCTGCTGTGGGCAACGACGAAGGCTCCTCCGCAGCTCTTGTACCGGGGCGACGATCGACACTTTTGGTCGCCATCGACTTGGGTTCCCCGGCGATACGTCGCAGGTCTCCTTGTGGCAGTCAACTACTCGATCGACGGCACCGAGCTGCGAGTGAGGCGCGTGAGCTGGGCGGGGGAGCTGGACGACGACTTCGAGTTCCTCGGTGAGGAGTCCAAACGCCAGGAGCGCAAGGTCGACCAGTCGTCCCAGTTCAGCACCCTTACCCCGCCGGGGACTCCTCGAAAATGGACCTGATGCGGCGAAGTGATCCGAACCTGACCCAGACTCACCGATGCGTGGTTATCGATGTGATCCGCCGATTAGATGCGCTTATTGGGAGAGCCATGAGGGCCATCGCGACGGTGGGGGCATTGATGGGTACAGCTGCATGCGGGGCGGCGATACCAACCCCGCCTCGATGAGTGCGGACCAGTAATACCGAGCAATGAGTATCGGGAAGTTCGCGGGCATGTCTCACGAGCAGTTAGACAAAGTCGCGCAAGGACTGTGCGTCGACCTGAAGGGCATGAAGCCAGAAGAGCGCGAATTTGCGGTCCTTGTCATTAAGGACAGCACCGACCTGAGTTGGAAGCGTTTCAGGCCGGCACCGCTATGGCATCTCGATGGTGCCCAGAGTTCGTCGACGTGTTCGACCACTGACTCGACGGAGTGCCGCTGCTGCCGAGCGGGCGGGTCTATGAACGGCCTGGAGCCAGTTCGCGGGCCGCTTCGCGGCGGTAAGACGCAGTGAAGCTCTCCAATTCGGTCCAGCATGCCGCGAACTCCCGCTCCCACCAGTCGCGCATGGGTCCGCAGCGAAGTGGCCGCTGCCCAACATGCGCCCAATGGGCGCCCAGTGACTGTCGGTCGCCGAGATTAGTTTGGACACGTCAAAAGACGCTGAACCGAAGGGTAAGCACATGCGCACGATCGCTCCCCCGCAGACCACAGCATGGGCGCCGTGGTTGGACGGCGCGCCTGACTGGCTCATCGACCGCGACAAACGGGCGGGCGGCTGGCTGATTTCCCAGGGCGAGCGGATTGGCGCTCGGATTGTTGTGCAGGGGACTTCGAACGCGCGCGGATACACAGAAGAGGCTGGCGTTGTAGGGCAACTCGCGCGACGGGGAGTCGTTGCCACATATCGCTCCCCCGTGGGCCCGGGCGCTACCTTCGCTCCACAGGCAGATGTTCGTCTACTGGCTACGGCCATGCGGACGGCAGCGGGACGATGCTTGGTCGCGACCGAACTTCCCACCTTTCCGTTGGAGGGTTGGGCTATGGCGACTGGCGCCCTGAACCTGGCCACCATGCAGCCGACTTCCGATAGCCGCACGCCGGAGCAGCGCGAGATGCTTCAGGCATTTGCGCCGCTCCTCTACAACGGGTGGTCGCACCCAGAGGTTGGACGGCGCGCGTCTGCCCACTATCTTCCAAAACTCGCCGCCTCGGGGATGACTTACGCCGTCTTCGTTGGTTCGATGATCGCCCTAGATCCAGCCCACCTAGACAGTGCGCAAAACGTAGAGGCAATGGGCAAGAGCTTGCCGCCGGAGTGGGCTGCGCAGCGAGCCAAGCTGAACCAATTCTGGAGCTGACTCCACCCATTTGGCCTCGCCACCCGCTAGCTGCGCCCGCTTCGGCAGCGCAGGAGGGCAGATGAATGGGCCCCGTCAGGCGGCGGAATGTTGCACTGCCATATCCGCCGGCACCCTCGCCCAACCATTGGTCGTCGCGCGACGCTCGTGCGTGCGTGCGATCGACTGCGAGCGTTACAGCATCGGCGAATGCGCGCATCCAAGATCAATCGGACTGCGCTCGAGAAGAAGCCTCGTCGTCTTCTCGATAGTCGACCCAGACTGTTACGTCCTGAATGCTGCGCAGCTTGTCGCGAACGATCGTGCCCTGCTTCTCCACGCGATATGGGTAGTTGTCGTTGCCAGTTTCCACCAAGTCGTATCCCATCGCTGAAACACGCGTGTACTGAAGGCGCTCGAACTCATCAGGAGACATAGTCATGTCAGCAAGTTACTTGTCGTCACAAGGAAACCGTGCGCTAGCGGGCCACGTGCGCTAGACGAAATCCCCGTCAGCATGCCGCAATCCCTCTAGACGAGCACACGGATCGTCCGGATGCTCCGGCCCTGGGACGCCGCATCGCGGCGGAAGGACGCGGGTCACCGGACTCGCCGTTGGCGCAACCCCGGGACGGACGGCGCCGGCCTTGGGGCCAATAACAGCGCGGCGTTAGGGCGTTTCGACCCCGCCGGCTTCGAGCCGCCGTGTCCTGGTCAATCGTGCGATCCGTTCTTCGGAAGAAACGCGCTCCACCAGATCTACAAGCCCTACGTCGCCCCCGGTGAACCTCGCCAGCTCAGCCTCGAATAGTTCAGCCGCGCGATCGCGCGCCTCCCACCACGTGTCATCGTCCTCGGCCACCTTCTCCGTCTGGTCATCGAGCGGCGATTCAAACCCATAGATGAGGGCTGTAGCGAGCGTGCGAGCGTGGCCACTCATAGCGCCGGTCGAGGCGTTGGCGAAGAAGTCCAGTCCACCCAACCGCACGAGCGCCAAGCCCAGCACGAGAATGCAGGACCGCGATTGAGTGGAAGCCCGGAAGAGCGACGGTTCCCAGTCGCCCCTACAAGGAGTGCTCCGCTCCATGAACATCTCTTCGTCGTATGCCTCTTCGTCTACGGGGCCGTTGGCAATATCCCTTAGGACCTCATTCAGACCACGTATATCCGCGTGCGCGGGTCTAGCGTCACCCGGCTATGCCGGCAACGCAGACTTCAAACCAATAGTGGAGCGGCGACCCCACGCGAGCCTCCACCACCGATACGCCATTGCCCCACCCTCCGCAGATGAGGGCCCCGATACCATGCCTCGCATGCAGCGTGGAAAGTGTAAGAAGGCCGAGCCTAGACAGATAGACGTCAAGCCAGAAATCAATCCCGCTGATCCGCGCGACGCTGGCTCGATCTGCAATCAATGAGGCTCGGGCCGCTAGGGCCCATCCCTCAAATACAGACAACTTTTCAGGACTGAGCCGGACCCAGTCCCGGAGATATGGAAATGACTGCAACTCAATGCACAATTTTGCTGCGCGGGCAGCTTCCACGGGCGTGGCCCCAGCGCGTAGCCGCTCAAGAAGATACTCTTGGACGACTTCCGAGACGGCGCCGAACTGAGTACCAGATCCGGCGAGCATCGTCTCAAGAGGAACGGTCACTTGCGCGTATGCCAGGTCTGGAGACGTCGCATCTTCCGCTCGGTCCTCGGCCGAGGAGAATTCGAACACCCCTACTTCACTATCCTCCAGCAATGGAAATATATCGTGTAACGGGACGAGGTCGACAACGACACCGGCCACCAAGCGGATGGAGTCTCGTCGGACATCCGCTTTGGCCCTTACCGAGGGCAGTACCTCTGCCAGGAATGATGCAAGATTCCACTTGGCTCGACCCGTAAGTCCACGCAACTCAACTGCGAGAACATGCAGGATGTCTTCTCCATTGCCCTTGGATTTCTTGGAAAATAGTTCGACCGCCAATTGACAATGTACGAGCCCGGCCCGTTCGCCCACATATGGAGAGATTTGGCGCCATAGGTCTGTTCCGAAATCAGAAATATATGATGCCTGTTGCGCTGCGAAGTACTCGAGCATCGTCCGGTGCGAAAACCGCAAATGGTGTTCCCCGTCACGCATCCCGGCATCCACCAAGAGCCAGCGCCTTCCGCGCCAAACGGCGATGACTTCCGTTGCGAACCTGTCGGCGGCGGCGCGGCTTGAACCTCGTTCGGAGGCGAAGAACTCGCACAACTTGTCACGGAGCCAGCCCTCAGATACTTCGTCTAAGCCTTCGTAGAAAATGTCATGTGCAATCGCCATCACAGCCCCCTCGGCCGTGTCCGCGTTTTCCATCGGGACGGTCAAGCCTCGCCGCGCGTCCCATCTTGAGAAGAGCATCTCGGCACACACCCGGTAGAGCTCTGCACGGTTCCCGGGGATGGTCCTACCCGACTGATACAACAGGCAAAGCAATCCCAGCATCAGTGGGTTAGTTCTGAGGCTCTCAGTTCTGTCCGTCTCATGCATAAATCCCGTGACCAAGGCGACTTCGTCGGTATCGTCAGATTCAATCCTCGAGGTAGGAAAGAACTTTTCCGCGAAGTCCGAGATCTGTTCCACGTCGAACGGCAAGACGTCAACCTGCGCGAAGCGCGTGTGATTCAACGGCGCCTCTGCGTAGCCGATGCTTCTGGAGGACACGATATGCGAGGCGCCCGGAAAGCGCTCTGCCAACATCTCGATGTCATCTCGCACGCCTGCGCGATCATGGACCTGTAGAACCTCGTCTAGACCGTCATAGAAAACCGTTGCCTTCCCGCTGGCTAGTAGGTAGCGAATTCCAGAGTCATCTATTTGAACCGCGAAGTGTGCAGTAATCCGTTCCGCCAGGTACTCAAGGATGCCAAGGCTCTTCCGGAGGTCCTTGGCCTTGCTGTAGCCAGCAAGCGAGACCACGAGGGGCACTGGGCCGCGAACGTCGGCCAAGAACGCGGCTGCGAGTCGCCTGACCGTGGCTCCGAGGATCGTGGATTTGCCGCCACCCGGCTGACCCAAGACGATCAACCTGGAAGATTGGGCCAAGGCGTTCGAAAGATCGTATTCGCGGGACTCTTCGCCCGGCGCCAGCAGATGGACGCGCGTCTTCGGGTGAACGTAGAGAGAATCGAAGGGAAGGCGACGCTCCTCGTGGAGGCTTGGGACACTGAGGAACTGATACTTCGCTTCGAGCGCGCCTGCGTATTCGCTCAGCAACCCAAGAAGTCTCGTCGGATCGAATTGTGCGAGCGCCGCAGTGGCGTCCGAAGCGTTCGCTGCATCACGCGCCAGAGAACGGTACTCACGCACCGCAACGGCGCTTAGGTGCGAGGCGCTCTCGCGATCAATCGACGCAAGGCGTCGGAACGACGTGTCAGCGGCGCGTCGAAGGCCATCGACCAAAGGATCGGCAAATCGTGGCGCGTCGATCGAGCGCGTAAAGGGAGAGAGGTTGAGGAGCGACTGCGCGTGCCCAATCATCAAAGAAGAAGAACCCAGATCCCGTCTTGCTAGGGTTTCAACCGCGACGAACCGAGCCAATGTCAAACCTTCAGGTCCCTCGAAGAACTTCTCAAGCGCGTCCAGCTCAGCGTCCTCTACATCGAGCGCGAGGAGTCTGCGAAAAATGCCTTGCTTCTGCTCCTCGGAAAGATCCAAGGGCGCTAGCGGGGCAAGGAGGCGCGGGTCCTTGCTACGCATCTTGGCCAGAGCCACGTTGCTTGCCACTCCGCCAAGCCCGTTAGCGGCCACGCTAAGAAGGAATTCCCACACGCGCCCATGCTGCCCTACCGCTGCGGAATGAAGGGGCCAAACCTCCATTTCGATGGCGCGTTCTGTGGGCACGCCTTTGCACCGCGCCACCGAACCATTCCTCGGGGGTGCCGCGAAGCCCGGTCCGAATGCAATCTCGACCACGCGCCGTTCGAGCCTTGTCTCAAGCTCGGCACGAGCCCCGACCGGAGCAACGGCGATCTCAGAGCGGCAGTGGTGCACGGCCGAACGACCGCCGGAACGGCTCGTCCCCAATTAGCCACCTCGGTGCATTGAGCCCATTGTGAAGGGCGCTGGCCGGCTCCGCTGATGGGGACCTCGAGCACGCCCTATCTGGGCGGTAGGCAGCGGCTACGTGGGGGCTGATCTGGACAAATTGGCCCTGCTGACGGTCGGTTCTGGGAATGCAAACTTGGCGTAGGCCCTGAAACGTGAGGTCGCGAATCAAGCGATGACGCTGGCGACCGAGAAGTCGGCAGCGGGCATGGGTGTGCGGAGGCGCCAAGTGATGCCTATTGGCCGTTCGCCGCGGTGTTCGACGTAGTCAGCCTCGCCTAGGAAGAGGTAGGGAGCACCGGGGCCGAACTCTGTCACCTTGGTGGGCCGCGTGAGCAGTAAGACGTGACTGCCGTCCCAACGGTGGTTCAGGTAGCGCTGGCCAGTCTTGGACGCGACGGTGGTGCCCGACTGCGACTCCCAGTGGAACAGCTCGGGACTCAGGGCGTAGTCCTGGTACATCGTCGTTGGGGAGTAGTCGGCTTCAGATTTGTGAAGCGTCACAAGAAACGCGTCGGCGTTGGCGGCGGGCGCGAACAGGACGCCCTCGCGGAAACTGTTCGGCTTGCGACCGTCGATTGAAACGTAGTCGAGCGCGGCGACGAGTTCCTCTCGGGTGTACCGAGCATGAACGCGCAGCGGGCGGAGGCCGAGTTCCCCTCCCGGACGCAGGCTTATGCGCTCGGCGTTGGCGAGGCCGAGCGCAATGACCTCGCGCAGGTCGCCTCGTACCGCGGGTTCCGAACTCAAAGCCGCCAGCCCTGCGGAGTACGACTCGAAGCCGCCACCGTCGGGCCACAGCGAGAAGAACAGCATCCGCCCAAAGCCTTGGAGAGTCACGTCGGCGCTGTCGTACTGCGGAGCGTCGTCTGCCAGCCACCGAAGGTAGGCGGCAGCGCGGTCCGGGTCGTCGACGTGCGCAAATGCTCGAACACGTTTGAGGAGTGCCACTTCCAGGTTGCCACCCTCGGCGACCGAAAGCCCGGCCTCGCGCCGCAGCCGCGCCCATGACCTGTCACCGCGCAGCACGTCGGACAGCTCAACGC
>NZ_JBFUEP010000045.1:0-36803 GCF_056403895.1 Pedococcus sp. P2_E5 | reverse complement strand
GCACGCGGCATACCCAGTCATCCACCCCAGGAGTGAGCACCGTGTCTGCCGAGATCACCGTCACCGTCGCCGGAAGCGAGCGATCGGTGCCGGAGCAGACGACCGCTGCCGAGCTGTTCGAGGGTGACCGCGCGGTCCTCGTGGCCCGCGTCAACGGTGAGCTGCGCGACCTTGCCCACGTCCTCGCCGACGGCGATGCCGTCGAGCCCGTGACCGCGCAGGAGCAGGACGGGCTCGACGTGCTGCGGCACAGCGCCGCCCACGTCCTCGCGCAGGCCGTCCAGGAGGTCAACCCCAAGGCGCGACTCGGAATCGGTCCGCCGGTGCGTGACGGGTTCTACTACGACTTCGACGTCGCAGAGCCGTTCCAGCCCGACGACCTGAAGGCCCTCGAGAAGGTCATGCAGCGCATCGTCAACGAGGGCCAGACCTTCGTGCGCCGTGAGATCAGCGACGCCGACGCCGCCGTCGAGCTGGCCGACGAGCCCTACAAGGTCGAGCTCATCGGACTCAAGGGTGGCGCGGCGGGGGAGCAGGCCGAGGGTGCGGACGTCGAGGTGGGCGGCGCCCAGCTGACCATCTACGACAACGTCAAGCGCGACGGCACCCGTGCCTGGGGCGACCTGTGTCGCGGCCCGCACGTGCCGTCGACCAAGGTGCTCGGCAATGCCTTCAAGCTGATGCGCAGTGGTGGCGCCTACTGGCGTGGGAGCGAGAAGAACCCCCAGCTGCAGCGCGTCTACGGCACCGCGTGGCCCACCAAGGACGAGCTGAAGGCCTACCTCGACCGACTCGCCGAGGCCGAGCGTCGTGACCACCGCAAGATCGGCGCCGAGCAGGACCTGTTCAGCTTCCCCGACGAGCTCGGGTCCGGCCTGGCCGTCTTCCACCCCAAGGGCGGGGTGATCAAGCGCGAGATGGAGGACTACGTCCGCCGCCGGCACATCGAGGAGGGTTTCCAGTACGTCGGCACCCCCCACATCAGCAAGGACGGCCTGTTCCACACCTCGGGTCACCTGCCCTACTACGCGGACACCATGTTCCCGCCGATGGAGTTCGAGGGCACCGAGTACCGCCTCAAGGCGATGAACTGCCCCATGCACAACCTCATCTTCCGCTCGCGGGGCCGCTCCTACCGAGAGCTGCCGTTGCGGCTGTTCGAGTTCGGCTCGGTCTACCGGTTCGAGAAGTCCGGCGTCGTGCACGGCCTGACCCGCGTGCGTGGCATGACCCAGGACGACTCGCACTCCTACGTCACCGCCGAGCAGGCGCCGGGCGAGATCAAGCACCTGCTGAATTTCGTGCTGTCGCTGCTGCGCGACTTCGGCATGGACGACTACTACCTCGAGCTGTCCACCCGCGAGACCGAGGGCGACAAGAAGGACAAGTTCATCGGCTCCGACGAGCAGTGGGAGCACGCGACCGACGTGCTGCGTGACGTCGCCACCGAGTCCGGCCTCGAGCTCGTCCTCGACCCGGGTGGCGCGGCCTACTACGGGCCGAAGATCTCCGTGCAGGCACGCGACGCGATCGGTCGCACCTGGCAGATGTCGACCATCCAGTACGACTTCAACCAGCCGGAGCGGTTCGGGCTGGAGTACCAGGCGGCCGACGGCTCGCGACAGCAGCCGGTGATGATCCACTCGGCGAAGTTCGGCTCGATCGAGCGGTTCCTCGGCGTGCTCGTGGAGCACTACGCCGGTGCGTTCCCGCCCTGGCTCTCGCCGGTGCAGGTGCTCGGGGTGCCGGTCGCCGAGGAGTTCTCGGCCTACCTGCACGACGTGGCTGACCAGCTGCGCCGCAAGGGGATCCGTGTCGAGATCGACGACACCGACGACAGGTTCCCCAAAAAGATCCGCAACGCGTCGAAGTCGAAGGTCCCGTTCGTCCTGATCGCCGGCGACGAGGACCGCAGTGCCGGCGCGGTGTCGTTCCGCTACCGCACGGGCGAGCAGAAGAACGGCGTGCCCGTCGACGACGCGATCGCCGAGATCGTCGCCGCGGTCGAGGCACGCGTCCAGGTCTGACGGAGATGACCGACGCCCTCGAGCCGGACACCGACTTCGCCGGAGTGCAGGACGGCTTCCAGCGACTCTGGACGCCGCACCGCCTCGCCTACGTCACCGGCGAGCGGCCGAGCGAGGACGCGGGTGACGGCTGCCCGTTCTGTGCCGCCCCGGCGAAGGACGACCGGACCGGGCTCATCGTGCACCGGGGCCAGACCTGCTACGTCGTCATGAACCTGTTCCCCTACAACCCGGGCCACGTGCTCGTGTGCCCCTACCGCCACGCCTCCCTCTACGTCGACCTGACGGACGAGGAGACCACCGAGTTCGCGCTGCTGACCAAGCAGGTCATCGCCGCGATCGACACCGCCTCCGGGCCGCACGGCTACAACATCGGCATGAACCAGGGCGCGGTCGCCGGAGCGGGCGTCCAGGCCCACCTCCACCAGCACATCGTGCCGAGGTGGGGCGGCGACTCGAACTTCCTGCCCGTCATCGGACAGACGAAGGCTCTTCCGATGCTGCTCGAGGACGTGCGCTCACGACTCGTCGCAGCGTGGCCGGGTGCGGCAGGCGCTCCAGCGGCAGGAAGCTGAGCAGGCACACCACGAGGGGCAGGAAGTGGATCTTCAGCATCACGTAGGTGCTCAGGTGGAAGCCCGCCCAGAAGAGCAGCGCGGCATACAGGGCCTTGCCCCTGAGCCACAACAGGATCGGTGAGCTGAACTCGGCCACGAGCACGGTCCACTGCAGGGCGTGGGTGAGGGTTGGATGGGCGCCGACCCACGGACCGATGCCGTTCGGGCGCCGGGTCAGGGCCCAGATCAGGGTCGCTCCGTTGGCCCAGCCCCTGCCGCCGAAACGCATCTTGGCGCTGGCCGAAAGGAAGTAGATCGACACGGCCCCGATCTGCACCATGCGGATCGCCCACCCGGCGGCCTGCGACCTGACGTCGACGTCACCGAGGCGTGCCCGACCGACGGTCGGCAGGACGAACAGGGCAACGATGAGGGCGAAGTGGTCGTGGTCGACCTTGGAGTAGGCGAAGGCATTGCTCACCCAGTCGAGCATCCCGACGGCGCAGACCCATCCCGCCAGCCGTGGCAGCCTGCCCGTGAAGGCGACTGCGGAGCTCACCAGGATCACCGCAAGGAGCACGCGGACGTAGGTGTGCGACGGCGCCGGCAGGTGCAGCAGCGAACGCACCTCGAGGCCGCGGTAGAGGCTCGACGGGATGTCGCCGTGGGGGATGGGGTCGGTCACGATCCACAGCACGTCGAGCCACACGAAGGCATAGACCGCGAGCCGCAGCCAGGCGACCCGGGCGAGCGAGATCTCCGGTGCGAGGAGGTTCTCAAGGCGGCTCACGGAGCACCACCGGGTATGCCGCTCGGCCGGGGGCGCAGCGGGTCGCGGACCTGCCACGTGGCCAGGGTGCGGATGGTGGCCGAGCCCGTGCCGATCTGGGTGGACGTGTTGCGCAGGTAGAGGACCGCGTAGGCCGCCTCGCGCGGAAGCCGGCGCGCATGCAGCACTGCGATGTCCTGGAGGAGCTCGGGGCGCTCGATGATGCGGGGGGCCTGTCCTTCGATCTCGGCGCGCTCGATACCGATCTTCTCCTTGGACAGCGGCACGCGCACGACGTCGCCGTCCACGGTGAGCGCATCCAACGTCAACGAGTTGATGACCCCGTCGTTCCGCACCGAGAACGCGTACTGGGACATCGGGGCGAAGGGCCACCAGCTGTCGTTGCCCGCCCAGGTGCCCAGGCAGACCGTCGTCACGACGGCGGCGGTCACGGCCAACCGCCACAACACGGCATACGGGCCCAACCGCGGGGTCGGCCCCCTCATGCTCCCCTCACGCGGTCATGCTCCCATGCGGGTGACAGACTGGACGCATGGACATGGTGACAGGGAGCGAGCGGGGCCTGCTCATCTTCGACGGCGACTGCGGGTTCTGCACGACCAGCGCGCGCTTCGCCACGCGCTGGGTGGACCGCCGCGACCGCTACGACGTCGAGCCGTGGCAGCAGGTGGACCTCGGTCGTTTCGGCCTCACCGAGCAGGACTGCATCGAGGCGGCCCAGTTCGTCCGCCCGGACGGGACCGTCCTGGCTGCCCACCTCGCCATCGCCGAGGGCCTCAGGCAGGGAGCCCCGCTGTGGCGGCCGCTCGGCCACCTGGTCACGCTGCCGGGGATCAGCTGGCTGGCCGGTCGGGTCTACACGTGGGTGGCCGACCACCGCTACGCCCTCCCGGGCGGCACCCCCGCCTGCGCACCGACGCACCTGTCCGACAGCGGTGTTGCGGGGACGGCGGCTCAGTCTCAGTAGGCTGACCCCACCATGCTCAACAAGTACGCACGCGCCCTCTTCACGAAGATCTTCACCCCGGTCGCCCGGCTGTTCCTCAAGCTGGGGATCAGCCCGGACGTCGTGACGATCGTCGGCACGCTCGGTGTGTGCGTCGGCGCACTGGCGTTCTACCCCCGGCACGAGTTCTTCTGGGGCACCATCGTCATCACCCTGTTCGTCTTCTCCGACACCGTCGACGGGGTGATGGCGCGGATGTCCGGCCGCTCAGGCAAGTGGGGCGCCTACCTCGACTCCACCCTCGACCGCGTCGGCGACTCGGCCATCTTCGGTGGCCTCGTGCTCTGGTATGCCGGCCGCGGCGACGACTTCCTGATGGCCGGGCTGGCGCTGGCCTGCCTCATCCTCGGCAGCGTGGTGTCCTACGCCAAGGCCCGGGCCGAGGGGCTGGGCTTCACCGCCAACGTCGGGATCGCGGAGCGCGCCGACCGGCTGGTCGCCGTGCTCGTGGTGACCGGTCTGGTGGGTCTGGGGTTGCCCGAGGTCGTCCTCAGCGTGGTCCTCGCCCTCCTCGCCCTCGCCAGCCTCGTCACGGTGTTCCAGCGCATGCTGCTCGTGCGTCGGCAGGCCCTGGTCGAAGCCTCCTGAGCGGCCGCCAGACGTGACCGGGCTGGTGTCATGAGTGGGCTGGGCGACCTCCTCGCCGTCAGCGGCTACCGCCTCGGGTGGGGCACCGTGCGGCGGCTGCCCGAGCGGACGGCATACATGGTCTTCGAGCAGATCGCCGACCTGACGGTCGCCCGCGGTGGCAAGGGTGTGCAGCGCCTGCGGAGCAACTACGCGAGGGTGCGCCCCGAGCTCGACGACGCCGCGCTGGACGCGCTCGTGCGCGCGGGCATGCGTTCGTACCTGCGGTACTACTGCGAGGCGTTTCGGCTCCCTGACCGCAACCCGGAGCAGATCGCGGACTCGGTCCGGGTCGTGGGCGATGGCCCCGTGCATGCCGAGCTCGCCGCCGGGCGCCCGGTCGTGTGCTTCCTCGGCCACCTCGGCAACTGGGACCTCGCCGGCGCGTGGGGCACGAAGGCGATCGGCCCGGTAGTCACCGTCGCGGAGCGGCTCGAGCCCGAGGAGGTGTATGCCGAGTTCCTCGCCTTTCGTGAGTCGCTCGGCATGACGATCCTGCCGCTGACCGGTGGTGGCGACGTCTTCGCACAGCTGCGGGGGCACCTCACGAAGCCGGTGCTCATGCCGCTGCTGGCCGACCGCGACCTGACCGACCGTGGCATCGAGGTCGACCTGTGCGGTCACCGTTCGAAGATGGCGGCGGGTCCGGCGGCGCTGTCGCTGGGCACGGGCGCGGCGCTGCACCCCGTCTCGATCCACTACGAGCGGCTCGAGCGGCCGGGCTGGAAGCACCGCATCGTCATCACCTTCCACGACCGGGTCGAGGTGCCGTCGACCGGTACGACCCGAGCCAAGGCCGTCGCGATGACGCAGCAGTGCGCCGACGCGCTCGGGGCCGCGATCGTGGAGCACACCGCCGACTGGCACATGCTCCAGCGGGTGTTCCTCGACGACCTCGAGCCGCGCCCCGAGCCGCGACCCGATCGCGTGACAGGGAGCTGGCCGTGAGGATCGGCATCGTGTGTCCCTACTCCTTCGACGTGCCCGGCGGAGTGCAGTTCCACGTCCGCGACCTCGCCGAGCACTTCCTGGGTCAGGGGCACCACGCCTCGGTGCTCGCCCCCGCCGACGAGGACACCCCGCTGCCGGACTACGTCGAGTCCGTCGGCCGCGCCGTTCCGGTGCGCTACAACGGGTCGGTGGCTCGGTTGAACTTCGGACCGCTGACCGCCGCACGGGTCGGACGCTGGCTGGAGGCAGGCGACTTCGACGTCGTCCACATCCACGAGCCGGTGACCCCCAGCATCGCCCTGCTCGCGCTGTGGTCGGCGGAGGGCCCGGTGGTGGCCACGTTCCACACCTCCAACCTGCGGTCCCGCGCGATGCAGGCTGCCTACCCGTTGCTGCGCCCGAGCCTGGAGAAGATCAACGGGCGGATCGCGGTGTCCGAGGACGCGCGGCGCACCGTCACGACTCACCTGGGCGGCGACGCGGTCGTCATCCCGAACGGCGTCAACGTGTCGCGGTTCGCCGACGCCGTGCCCGCCCCGCGGTGGACCGGCACCGAGTCGGCGCCCACCATCGCCTTCCTCGGGCGGATCGACGAGCCCCGCAAGGGTCTGCCCGTGCTGGCCGCCGCCATGCCCGCCGTCCTCGCCAGGCATCCTGGAGCGCGCGTCCTCGTGGCGGGACCGGGTGACGTGCAGGCTGCTCGCGAACGCCTCGATCCGGCCGTGGCCGCTGCCACCGACTTCCTGGGCATGGTCAGCGACGAGGACAAGGCCGTCCTGCTGTCGTCCGTCGACCTCTACGTCGCCCCGCACACCGGGGGAGAGAGCTTCGGCATCGTGCTCGTCGAGGCGATGAGCGCCGGGGCGCCCGTCGTGGCGAGCAACCTGCCCGCCTTCGTCCGGGTCCTCGACGGCGGACAGGCCGGCGCGACGTTCACCAACGAGGACAGCGCAGACCTGGCTCGTCAGCTCCTGCGCCTGCTCGGTGACCCGGCGGAGCGCGAGCGGCTCGGGGAGGTCGGGCACCGCCGCGCGTGGGTGTTCGACTGGTCGGTCGTCGCCGAGGACGTCATGGCGGTGTACGACACTGTCACCCACGGCTCCGAGGACGCGCGGTCGGACCCGGCGGCCGACACCCGGTGGACTCGGCTGCTGCGCGGTCGTAGGGGAGGGGAGGCCTGATGGACTCGTTGACGTGGGGCGTCGTGGTCGTCGCGGCGCTGCTGGGTGTCGCCTGGTACCTGTCCTACAGCGCAGCCCGGCTCGACCGGCTGCACACGCGAGCTGAGGGTGCGTTGTCCGCCCTCGACGCACAGCTGGTCCGCCGCGCCGAGGCGACGCTGGAACTGGCGAACTCGGGATCGCTCGACCCGGCCAGCGCGCTCATGCTCGCAGCCGCCGCATCGGAGTCTCTTGAGGCACACAACGAGCGTGCCCTCGAGGAGGACCTCCTCGACGGTCAGAGCTTCGGCGCCAGGGAGGTGCTGGAGAGCGACCTGACCGAGGCCCTCCAGGCGGCGCTCACGGCGGACGTGGTGGCTGACCTGCGCGGCGGTCACGCCGACGCTCTCGGGGCGAGCAGCCTGCAGCGGGTCGAGGCAGCCGGCGTGCGCGTGCAGCTGGCCCGGCGCTTCCTGAACGACGCGGTGACCGACGTGCAGCGAGTCCGGCGCAAGTGGGTGGTCCGGTGGTTCCGCCTGGCCGGCCACGCCGACCTGCCCCGCACCGTCGAGTTCGACGACGAGCTGCCCCCCGCCGTCCGCGACTGACCCCCCGCCCCGTCTCCCGACTTCTGGCCACTGGTGTCGGGTGCGAGCCGCCTGTCGCGGGTCTGACCCGCCATGGGTGGCCAGAAGTGCAGGACTCTCCCGACTTCTGGCCAGTGGTGTCGGGTGCGAGCCGCCTGTCGCGGGTCTGACCCGCCATGGGTGGCCAGAAGTGCGGGGGATCGGTGGCCATGAGCCGCGGTCGGGGGCCTGCGGCATACCAACTAACATTGGTCCTGAAGCGCGTTCCCTGCGCTGCGCCCTGAACAGATCTGGAGTTCGTCCGCCATGTCCGCCGAGAGCACCACCGTCTCCCAGCCCACCACCGGCACGTCCCGCGTCAAGCGCGGCATGGCCGAGATGCTGAAGGGCGGCGTCATCATGGACGTCGTCAACGTCGAGCAGGCCAAGATCGCCGAGGACGCCGGCGCCGTCGCCGTGATGGCCCTCGAGCGGGTCCCCGCCGACATCCGCGCCCAGGGTGGCGTGTCGCGCATGTCCGACCCCGACATGATCGACGGCATCATCGAGGCCGTCTCGATCCCGGTCATGGCCAAGGCCCGCATCGGCCACTTCGTCGAGGCCCAGGTGCTGCAGTCCCTCGGCGTCGACTACATCGACGAGTCCGAGGTGCTGACTCCGGCCGACTACGCCAACCACATCGACAAGTGGAACTTCACGGTCCCGTTCGTCTGCGGCGCGACCAACCTCGGCGAGGCCCTGCGCCGCATCACCGAGGGCGCGGCGATGATCCGCTCCAAGGGTGAGGCCGGCACCGGCGACGTCTCCAACGCGACCACCCACATGCGCCAGATCCGCCAGCAGATCCGCACGCTCCAGGGCCTGCCCGAGGACGAGCTCTACGTCGCGGCCAAGGAGCTCCAGGCCCCTTATGACCTCGTCAAGGAGGTCGCCGAGCTCGGCAAGCTCCCCGTCGTGCTCTTCACCGCGGGCGGCATCGCCACCCCGGCCGACGCCGCGATGATGATGCAGCTCGGCGCCGAGGGTGTCTTCGTCGGCTCCGGCATCTTCAAGTCCGGCAACCCGGCCCAGCGCGCCGAGGCGATCGTCAAGGCCACCACGTTCTTCGACGACCCCGACGTGATCGCCAAGGTCTCCCGCGGTCTCGGCGAAGCCATGGTCGGCCTCAACGTCGACGAGATCCCCGAGCCGCACCGGCTCTCCGAGCGCGGCTGGTGACCTTCCCAGCTCACAGCTGAGACAGAACGGCTGAGACAGAACGGCTGACACAGAACGGCGCCGGGTGGCTGGACCCCCCGGCGCCGTTCCGTGTCGTGGCCGTGTCAGGTGACCTGGCTGCGGGCGCGGAACTCCTCGCGCTCGAACTCGCGTCCCTCGAGGACCGCTGCCAGGTGCTCTGCCGCGGCGACCACGTCGGCATGCGACAGGTAGAGCGGGCTGAACCCGAGCCGCACGATGTCGACCTCGCGGAAGTCGCCGATCACGCCGCGCGCGATGAGGGCCTGCACCACGGCGTACGCCTCAGGGTGTCGCAGGCTCACCTGRGAGCCGCGCCGCGCGTCCTCACGGGGCGTCGCGAGGGGCAGGTCGACGCCCAAGGCGTCCAAAGCCTCGATGAAGAGCCCTGTCAGCGACAGTGAGCGGGCCCGCACGTCCTCGATCGACAGGCCGTCGTATGCCGTGAGCGCACCTTCCAGCGTGAGCAGGCTGAGCAGCGGGGCAGTGCCGACCCGGGCCCGGGTGATGGTGGCTGCGGGGTCGTAGTCGGTGGACATGCCGAACGGGTTGGCGTGCCCCTGCCAGCCGGAGAGCGGGTTGTCGAAGGCCGCGAGGTGCTCGGCCCGGACGTAGATGAAGGCCGGCGCCCCCGGCCCGCCGCTGAGGTACTTGTAGCCGCACCCCACGGCGAGGTCGGCGCCACCCTCGTCGAGACCGACAGGCATGGCTCCGGCCGAGTGGCACAGGTCCCAGCAGACCAGGGCGCCGACGTCGTGCGCCGCGCGGGTCAGGGCGGGCAGGTCCCACTGCTCACCCGTGCGGTAGTCGACCTGGGAGTAGGCGGCCAGCGCGAGCGACTCACCCAGCTCGGAAATGCGGGCGGGAGCCTCGGGGGTGGGCACGAGCTCGAGGGTCAGGCCGAGCAGGTCGCACGCCGAGCGGGCGATGTAGACGTCCGTCGGGAAGGAGTCCGGGTCYGTGAGCACGGTGCTGCGGCCCGGTCGCATCCGCGAGGCGGCGACGATGGCCTTGAACAGGTTGACCGAGGTCGAGTCGGTGACGACGACCTGCCCCTGAGCCGCACCCACCAGCGAACCGATGCGGTCGCCGACGCGTTCGGGGGCACCCCACCAGTCGGACTCGTTCCACGCCCGGATGAGCTGCTCGCCCCACTGCCTGGACACCACGTCGGCGGCGGTCTCGGCAGCGGCGACCGAGAGCGCGCCGAGCGAGTTGCCGTCGAGGTAGATCACACCGTCGGGGATGCGGAAGGCGCTGCGGCGGTCGGTCGAGGCGTGTTCGGCGTCGAGGGCAGCGGCACGGGAGGCGAGGTCGGTCATGTCCGCAACCTATCGGGGCGGCGGCGGGCGATGTCAGGGCCCCGAGGCGGCTTTCTCAGGTCAGTCCGGCAGCGCCATGAAGAGCACGTTCTGGTGGTCGTCCGGCAACCACCAGGGACGACCCTCGCCGACGACCTGCCACCCCCTGCGCCGGTACAGCTCCACAGCCGATGCGGTCTCCTGCACGACGTCCAGCACCGGAGTCCGGCCCGAGCCGCGGATCGCTTCGACCGCCTTCGCGAGGAGGGCCTTGCCGACGCCGCGGCCGACCACCGTGTGGTCGACGAACAGCACGGCCACTGCGGCGAGCTCCTCTCGGGACCGGCCGGTACCAGCCATCCAGAGGTCCGCCTCCATGCCGGGCTCCACGCGCGCGACGGCAACGTGCCCGACCACGCGGCCGTCGAGCTCGGCGGCCCAGGCCGCGTCCTCGTCGGCGCGCGCGATGAAGTCCTCCACCGGGAACGGCAGGGGCCAGTTCTGGGGATACCCCGAGTGCGGTCGCTGCGCGGCGAGCACGTCGGCCAGCACGGGGATGTCCTGCGACGTGCGCTCACGAACCACGACCTGACCCATGCCCACAACTCTAGGTCGCCCCCGCCGGCGAGCCGGAGGACCCAGGCGATCCGGCTGTCAGCTGCGGCCCTACGCTGGCGCGGTGAGTTCGGTTCCCACCATTGGTGTCCTCGCCGTCCAGGGCGACGTGCGCGAGCACCTGTATGCCGTGGAGCAGGCAGGAGCCCGCGGCGCCACCGTGCGCCGGACCTCCGAGCTGGACGCGGTGGACGCGCTCATCATCCCCGGCGGGGAGTYCACGACCATGGACAAGCTGGTCCGGGCCTTCGACCTGCGCGACCCACTGCGGGCGCGGCTGGGAGCCGGCATGCCGGCATACGGGTCCTGCGCGGGGATGATCATGCTCGCCGACCGCATCGCCGACGCCCGACCCGACCAGCAGACGCTCGGCGGTCTCGACATCACGGTGCGTCGCAACGCGTTCGGCCGGCAGGTGGACTCCTTCGAGGAGGACCTGCACATCCGGGCCATCGGTGGTGCGCCCATGCGGGCCGTGTTCATCCGTGCGCCGTGGGTCGAAGAGGTGGGCGAGGGGGTCGAGGTGCTGGCCCGCGTCGAGGACGGACCCGCCGCAGGTAGGATCGTCGCCGTTCGTCAGGGGTCGCTGATGGCCACCTCCTTCCACCCGGAAGTGACCGGTGACCACCGGTTCCACCAGTTGTTCGTCGAGATCGTGAGAGGCAAGGCATGAGCGGCCACAGCAAATGGGCAACCACGAAGCACAAGAAGGCTGCCATCGACGCGAAGCGGGGCAAGCTCTTCGCCAAGCTGATCAAGAACATCGAGGTCGCCGCGCGCACCGGTGGCGGTGACCCCACGGGCAACCCGACGCTCTACGACGCCATCCAGAAGGCCAAGAAGACCTCGGTCCCCAACAACAACATCGACAACGCCGTCAAGCGCGGGTCCGGTGCGACGGCCGGTGGCGCCGACTGGGAGACCATCACCTACGAGGGCTACGCGCCCGGCGGTGTCGCCGTCCTCATCGAGTGCCTGACGGACAACCGCAACCGGGCGGCCGCCGAGGTCCGCACCGCGCTGACCCGCAACGGAGGCCAGCTGGCCGACCCCGGTTCGGTGTCCTACGTCTTCGACCGCAAGGGCGTCGTCGTGGTCCCCAAGGGGGACAAGACCGAGGACGACATCCTCGAGATCGTCCTCGAGGCGGGCGCCGACGAGGTCAACGACCTCGGCGACGCGTTCGAGATCATCTCCGAGGCGACCGACTTCGTCGCCGTCCGCAAAGCCGTCCAGGACGCCGGGATCGACTACGACTCGGCCGAGGCCTCGTGGGTGCCGAACCTGCGGGTCCCGCTCGACGCCGACGGTGCGCGCAAGATGATCCGCGTCATCGAGGCCCTGGAGGACTCCGACGACGTGCAGGACGTGTTCGCCAACGGAGACATCAGCGACGACGTGCTCGCCGAGATCGAGGACGACGACGAGTAGAAGGCGTGTTGCTGCGCCCGCAGGTGCGGACCGGTGTGTAGCGTTCAACCCGAACATGTGTTCGGAAACGCATGCTCGTTCGAAAAACACAGTCGGACGTGAGGGAGCAGCTGTCGTGCGCGTACTCGGGGTCGATCCCGGCCTGACCCGGTGTGGCATCGGTGTGGTCGAGGGCGGTCGTGGTCGCCAGGTCCGCCTCGTCGCCGTCGGTGTGGTGCGTTCCCCCGCCACCGAGCCGACCGCCGAGCGGCTGCTCTACCTCCAGACCGAGCTCGACGCCTGGCTCGACCGGTTCGAGCCCGATGCGATCGCCGTGGAGCAGGTCTTCGCCGACGTCAACGTCGCCAGCGTCATGAACACCATGCAGGCCTCGGCGATCCCGCTGCTGGCCGCGGCACGCAGGGGGCTGCCGGTCCAGCTGCACACGCCGACCTCGGTCAAGGCGGCGGTCACCGGATCCGGTCGGGCCGACAAGGCCCAGGTGACGGCGATGGTGACCCGGATCCTGCGGATGGAGTCCCCGCCCAAGCCCGCCGATGCCGCCGACGCCCTGGCCCTCGCGATCTGCCACCTCTGGCAGGGCGCAGCCGCCAACCGGCTCCAGGACGCCGCCCGCGCGGAACAGGCACGTCTTCGCGCGGCCGGCCGAGCGGCGGTGGCCCGGTGATCGCCTCGGTCCGCGGACCGGTGCGGCACATCGGTCTCGACCGCGTGGTCGTCGAGGTCGGGGGAGTCGGCATGCTGCTGCACACGACGCCGGCCACCGCGTCCTCGCTGCACCTCGGTCAGGAGGCGCTGCTCGCGACCACCCTGGTCGTCCGCGAGGACTCGCTGACCCTCTACGCCTTCACGTCCGACGACGAGCGTGACATCTTCGAACAGGTGCAGACCGTCTCGGGTGTCGGACCTCGGATCGCCCTCGCGATGCTCTCGGTCCTGGCCCCGGACCGATTGCGGGCCGCGGTCGGCAGCGCCGACCTCGCGACGCTCACCAAGGTGCCCGGCATCGGCCGCAAGGGGGCCGAGCGGATCGTCCTCGAGCTGCGCGACAAGCTCGGTATGCCGTCCGGTGCGGCCGGTGCCGCGACCGCGGTCCCGGCCGTGGGCGCCACCGCGTGGCGTGACCAGGTGGCCGAGGCGCTCGTGGGGCTCGGCTACTCCGCCAAGCAGGCCGATGACGCGGTGTCACGGGCCGCGGAGGCAGCGCCGGCCGGTGCCGACGTCTCCGCGATGCTCCGTGCGGCCCTGCGAGAGCTCGGGCGATAGGCCATGGCTGACGGGTTCTCCTCCGAGATGTTCGAGGACTCCTCGATCGATGCCACCGCGCGCGTGGTCGACGCCGAGGGCGACGCCGACGAACGCACCGTCGAGGCGGCCCTGCGACCGCGCAGGCTCAGCGAGTTCACCGGCCAGACCCGGGTGTGCGACCAGCTGTCGCTCGTGCTCGAGGCAGCAAGGAGACGCGGGACGCCGCCCGACCACGTCCTGCTGTCCGGGCCGCCGGGGCTGGGCAAGACCACCCTGGCCATGCTGATCGGCACCGAGCTCGAGCGTCCGATCCGCATCACCAGCGGCCCCGCCATCCAGCACGCAGGCGATCTCGCGGCCGTGCTCTCCTCGCTCATGGAGGGGGAGGTGCTCTTCCTCGACGAGATCCATCGCATGTCGCGCTCGGCCGAGGAGATGCTCTACCTCGCCATGGAGGACTTCCGCGTCGACGTCATCGTCGGCAAGGGCCCCGGCGCCACGGCCATCCCGCTGGAGCTCCCGGCCTTCACCGTCGTGGGCGCCACCACCCGGGCGGGGCTCCTGCCCGCACCGCTGCGCGACCGGTTCGGCTTCACCGGACACCTCGACTTCTACTCCGCCGAGGACCTGGTCACGATCCTGGAACGTTCTGCGCGACTGCTCGAGGTGTCGGCCGACACCGACGGCATCACCGAGATCGCCCGTCGGTCGCGTGGCACACCACGCGTCGCCAACCGACTGCTGCGTCGGGTCCGCGACTGGGCCCAGGTGCACGGACGCCACGTCGTGGACGAGGAGGCGGCGCACGCCGCGCTGGCCCTGTTCGACGTCGACGACCGCGGCCTGGACCGACTCGACCGTGCCGTCCTCGACTCCCTGTGCAGGCGGTTCGGAGGGGGACCGGTCGGTCTGTCGACCCTGGCCGTCGCCGTGGGGGAGGAGGCCGACACGGTCGAGACCGTCGCCGAGCCGTTCCTCGTCCGTGAGGGCTTCATCACCCGCACGCCCCGTGGCCGCGCCGCGACCGCCATGGCGTGGCAGCACCTCGGCCTGACGCCCCCGCACGGCTACCAGCCCCAGCCCAGCCTGCCCCTGGACACCGGTGAGGGCCGCTTCGGCGGGTGACCCGCTCTGCCGGCGTGCCCGCGGCATACCTGCGGGGTGGTTGTGGCTGGCCGGCAAAGGTCACGATTGGAACGCAGCCACGGTGGGGCACGTTGGTCGGTATGCCGTGCGTCACCTACACTCGGGCGGTCCCCCGGCTGGAGCCGGGGACTTGCGCGTGCCCGACTGCGTGGCGCCGCACACTGACTGCCCCAACCGTGAAGGGACTGCTCCATGTCGAATGGCGGCTCGCCCATAGCCAGCCTGCTGATCTTTGCGCTGCCGGTGCTGCTCATCATCTTCATGGTGTTCAGCCAGCGTCGGCGCCAGCGCGAGGTGCAGTCACTGCAGGCAGCCCTGGCTGTCGGCGACGAGGTCTGCACGACCTCCGGGCTCTACGGCACGATCATCTCCCTCGACGACAGCACCGCCACCCTGGAGATCAGCCCCGGGGTCACCGTCCGCTTCGACCGGCGCGCCATCGGCACCAAGACGGTGTCCAGCGGGCCGGCCGCACCCAGCACCACCGAGTAGAGGTCCCCGCACGTGGCAATCAACCCACACAACCGCAAGCCGCTGAAGGTCCTGTCGGCGCTGGCGGCTCTCAGCCTCGGCCTCTACGGCCTGCTCTTCGCCGCGACCACCTGGGGTGACGCCCAGTGGCAGCCCAAGCTCGGTCTCGACCTCGACGGCGGCACCCAGCTGGTGCTGAAGCCGGTCCTGGTCGGCAACAGCCGGGTCACCAACGAGCAGCTGACCCAGGCGCGCGACATCATCGTCCAGCGCGTCGACGCCAACGGCGTCGCGGGCGCCGAGGTGACCACGCGCAACGGCGAGGACATCGTGGTGAGCGTCCCGGGCACGAGCCTGGACAAGACGACCGAGGACGCCATCCGCAAGTCCTCGCAGATGCGCTTCCGTCCCGTGCTCGCGGCGGCGCCCGGAGTGAACCAGCCGACCCCGACGGGCACGGCCACCGGGACGGCAACGGGTACCGGCACCGCCACGCCGACCAGCAAGGCGCCCAGTCCCTCCGCCACGGCCACGGGCTCGGCGACCTCGGCCGGCTCGGGCCTGCCCGGGGCGTTCGTCAAGGCAACGACGCCCACCCCCACGGACACCGCGACTGCCACGTCGACGGCCAAGCCCACGGGCTCGACGGCGGCGCCGCAGAACGGCAGCGACCTGGCCTGGGTCACCGACGACCTCTCCAAGGCCTTCCAGGCGCTGGACTGCTCCGACCCCGCCGCGGTCGACAAGATCGTGGACGACCCCGCGAAGCCGCTCGTGACCTGCAGCGACGACGGCGCCGAGAAGTACATCCTCGGCCCGGTCGTGGTGAACGGCGACCAGATCAAGGACGCCGCGGCCGGCTACCGACCGTTGTCCAACGGCCAGCCGTCCAGCACCGTCGAGATCACCCTGAGCTTCAAGTCCGAGGGCACCAAGGCCTACGCCGAGGCGAGCAAGCGGATGGTCTCCCTCGAGTCCCCGCGCAACCAGATGGCCGCCACCCTGGACTCGCGCGTGATCGTCGCACCGTACTTCCAGGCGGCGATCCTCGACGGACAGGCCAGCATCTCGGGCCAGTTCACGATCCAGTCGGCCCGCGACCTGGCCAACCAGCTCAAGTTCGGTGCCCTGCCGCTGTCGTTCACGCTGCAGACCCGTGACCAGATCAGCCCGACCCTCGGCAGCGAGCAGCTCAGGATGGGTCTGATCGCCGGCGTCATCGGCTTCGCGCTGGTCTTCATGTACTCCCTCGCGCAGTACCGCGCCCTCGGCCTGGTCACCGTGCTGTCGATCATCATCGCGGCGCTGCTGACCTACGGCGCGATCGCGGTACTCGGCTGGTCGCACAACTTCAGACTCGACATGGCCGGCGTGACAGGGCTGATCGTGGCCATCGGTGTCACCGCCGACTCCTTCATCGTCTACTTCGAACGCATCCGCGACGAGGTGCGAGAGGGCAGGCCCCTGCGTGCTGCCGTCGACACCGGGTGGCGCCGGGCTCGACGCACCATCCTGGCCGCGGACGGCGTGAACTTCCTGGCCGCCTTCGTCCTCTACCTGCTGGCGTCCTCCAACGTGCGTGGGTTCGCCTTCACCCTCGGCCTCACAACCCTGATCGACCTGCTCATCGTCGTGCTGTTCACCCACCCGCTCGTGGCGATCCTGTCCGGCACCAAGTTCTTCGGTGGTGGCCACAAGTGGTCCGGTCTCGACCCGGAGAGGCTCGGGGCCAAGGCCCACAAGCCCAGGTATGCCGGGCGCGGCCGGGTCGCGATGCCGACCACCGCCTCTGCTGTGAGCGACGGGAGCGCGCTGTGATCAACTTCGCCGCACTGGGCAACGACCTCTACACCGGCAAGCGGTCGATCGACTTCGTCGGTCGCTACAAGCGGTGGTACGCCCTCTCCGGGGTGTTCTTCCTCATCGCGATCATCGGGCTCGTCTGGCACGGCCTCAACCTGAGCCTCGAGTTCCGGGGTGGCTCGGAGTTCCGGGTGTCGTCCGTGGCGAACTCCGCGGACTACGAGTCCCGGGCCAAGGATGCGGTCGGCCAGATCCCGAACGCCGGCGCCGCTGAGGTGACCAAGGTCGGCACCGGCACCATCAGGGTGCAGACCGAGCAGCTCGGCGAGTCCGAGATCCGAGCGGTCCAGACGGCCCTGGCCGCCGAGTTCAAGACCGACGTGAATGACGTCTCGGCGTCGTTCGTCGGTCCTTCGTGGGGTGCCTCGGTCAGCCAGAAGGCGCTCCAGGCCCTGGCCGTCTTCCTCGCGCTCGTCTCCATCGTGATGGCGCTGTACTTCCGCACCTGGAAGATGGCCGTGGCCGGCCTCGTCGCCCTGCTGCACGACCTGTTCATCACCGTGGGTGTCTACGCGTTGGCCGGCTTCGAGGTCTCGCCGGCGACGATGATCGGCTTCCTCACGATCCTCGGGTACTCGCTCTACGACACGGTCGTCGTCTTCGACAAGGTGCGCGAGAACACCACCGAGGCGCTCGGCAACGGCCGCCTGACGTACTCGCAGGCGGCGAACCTCGCGGTCAACCAGACCCTGGTTCGCTCGATCAACACCACGATCGTGGCCCTGCTGCCGATCGCGTCGATCCTGGTCATCGGGTTCCTGTTCCTCGGCCCCGGCACCCTGCTCGACCTGGCCCTGGCGCTGTTCGTCGGTATCGCCGTGGGCGCCTACTCCTCGATCTTCATCGCCACGCCGCTGCTGGTGCACCTGCGCCTGAAGGAGCCGGCCGTCGTCGACCTCGAGAAGAAGGCCACCCGCTACCAGGCACGTCATGGCGGCGTCGTCTCCGCATCCGATGCCGCGCCGGTCCCGCACGAGCCCGACGCCGAGGAGCTCGCGGCAGCCGGCACCGACCGCGAGTCGGTCTCGGCGGCGGCCCGCTCCGGTGGCGTGGTGCGCGAGACGCACAAGTACGCCACCAACGGCCCGCGCAACCAGCCGAAGCGTCCGCCACGGTCTCGTCGGTGAATGGCAGCTCGTCGGTGACTGGCAGCCCGTCGGTGACTGGCAGCTCGTCCGCGAGTGACCCGCTCGCCGAGCGGGTCACCTCGCGGTTGCGGGACGTCCAGGACTTCCCCAGCCCCGGGATCCTGTTCAAGGACGTCACGCCGGTCCTGGCCGATCCCGAGGTCTTCGGTGCCGTCATCCGCGACATGGCGGACCGGCGCAGGGGGACCATCGACCTGGTCGTCGGCATCGAGGCGCGCGGCTTCATCTTCGGGGCCGCCCTCGCCCACGAGCTGGGTGTCGGCTTCGTGCCGGTGCGCAAGGCGGGCAAGCTGCCCGGCGACACCGTCGGACTGACCTACGAGCTCGAGTACGGCACCGCCACCATCGAGATCCACAGCGACGCCTTCGTGACCGGTGAGCGGGTCCTGCTCGTCGACGACGTGCTCGCCACGGGAGGCACCGCCGAGGCGGCGTGTCGGCTGCTGGAGCAGGCCGGCGCCACGGTCGTCGCCTTCGAGACGCTGGTGGAGCTCGCGTTCCTGCCGGGCCGTGAACGGTTGGCCGGGCGTGAGATCCACGCCACCGTGGTGGTCCCGTAGGCTTTCGGCATGACCGAGGACGTCGTCACAGGACCGGTGCCCACCGGTGCCTCCTCGGCGAACCGCGTCCGCGCCCGCCTGGCCCGCTTCGGCAGCCGCGGAGGTCCGATCAACCCGGTCCTGGAGCCCCTGCTCCAGACCGTCCGAGCCACCCACCCCAAGGCTGACCTGACGGTCATCGAGCGCGCCTACGTCGTCGCCGAGGAGGCGCACCGGGGCCAGACGCGCAAGTCCGGCGACGCCTACATCACCCATCCGCTCGCCGTGACCACGATCCTCGCGGAGCTGGGCATGACGCCGGCCACCCTCGCGGCGGCCCTGCTCCACGACACGGTGGAGGACACGGAGTACAGCCTCACGCAGCTGGAGAAGGACTTCGGGCGCGAGGTCGCGATGCTCGTCGACGGTGTCACCAAGCTGGACAAGGTGACCTACGGCGACGCGGCGCAGGCCGAGACGGTTCGCAAGATGGTCGTGGCCATGGCCCGCGACATCCGGGTGCTCGTGATCAAGCTGGCCGACCGGCTCCACAACGCCCGCACCTGGCGCTACGTCTCGGTGGAGTCCGCCCAGCGCAAGGCTCGCGAGACCCTCGAGATCTACGCCCCACTGGCCCACCGGCTCGGCATGAACACCATCAAGTGGGAGCTCGAGGACCTGAGCTTCGCGACGCTCTACCCCAAGGTCTACGACGAGATCGTGCGCCTGGTGGCAGAACGGGCCCCCGCACGCGAGGAGTTCCTCTCCGGGGTCCGCGACCAGGTCAGCGAGGACCTCAAGGGCGCCAAGATCAAGGCGACGGTGACCGGTCGGCCCAAGCACTACTACTCCGTCTACCAGAAGATGATCGTCCGGGGTCGCGACTTCGAGGACATCTACGACCTCGTGGCGGTGCGGGTGCTGGTCGACTCGGTGCGCGACTGCTACGCCGCGCTCGGCGCCCTGCACGCGCGCTGGAACCCCCTGCCGGGGCGCTTCAAGGACTACATCGCGATGCCCAAGTTCAACATGTACCAGTCCTTGCACACGACGGTCATCGGCCCTGAGGGCAAGGCCGTCGAGATCCAGATCCGCACCCACACCATGCACCGCAGGGCCGAGTACGGCGTCGCCGCCCACTGGAAGTACAAGGAGGACGGCACCGCGCCGGCGCAGGGCGCCAAGGACGGCGAGACCGGCCCGATCAACGACATGGCGTGGCTCCGACAGCTCCTCGACTGGCAGAAGGAGACCGCCGACCCGGGGGAGTTCCTCGACTCGCTGCGCTTCGAGATCAACGCCCGCGAGGTCTATGTCTTCACTCCCAAGGGCGAGGTCGTGGCCCTGCCGGCCGGCGCGACCCCTGTCGACTTCGCCTACGCCGTGCACACCGAGGTGGGCCACCACTGCATCGGCGGCCGGGTCAACGGCCGCCTCGTGCCGCTGGAGTCGACCCTCGAGAACGGTGACGTCGTCGAGGTGCTCACCTCCAAGGCCGACGGTGCCGGACCCTCGCGCGACTGGCTCACCTTCGTCAAGTCACCTCGGGCCCGCAACAAGATCAAGCAGTGGTTCTCCAAGGAGCGTCGCGAGGAGGCGATCGAGACCGGCAAGGACGCGATCGCCCGCGCCATGCGCAAGGAGGGCCTGCCGCTCCAGCGGCTGCTCACCGTCGACACGCTGACCGGCCTGGCATCCGAGCTGCGCTACCAGGACATCGACGCCCTGTATGCCGCGGTGGGCGAGGGGCACGTGTCAGCCCAGCACGTGGTGGGCCGGCTGGTGGTCTCGCTGGGGGGCGAGGAGGGCGCGTCCGAGGACCTCGCGGAGGCGACCACACCCACCCGGTCGATGCGGCGACGCACCGGCGACCCGGGGGTCGTGGTGGTCGGCACCGCGGACGTCTGGGTCAAGCTGGCCCGCTGCTGCACCCCGGTGCCGGGTGACCCGATCATGGGATTCATCACCAGGGGTAACGGCGTGTCCGTGCACCGCACCGACTGCACCAACGCCGAATCCCTGCTGTCGCAGCCAGATCGGATGATCGAGGTCGAATGGGCCCCATCGTCGGCATCGGTCTTCCTGGTGCAGCTGCAGGTCGAGGCACTGGACCGCAACCGGCTGTTGTCCGACGTCACCAGGGTGTTGTCGGACCAGCACGTCAACATCCTGTCGGCCTCGGTGCAGACCTCGCGCGACCGGGTCGCGATCAGCAAGTTCACCTTCGAGATGGGTGACCCGAGCCACCTCGAACACGTGATGAAGGCCGTCCGCAAGATCGACGGAGTGTTCGACGTCTACCGGATCACCGGCACCAAGGCCACGGCCGCCAAGGCCTAGCCCCGCGGCATACCAAGCACACGAAAGTCCTGCTCTAGGAACCGAACTCGTCGACGTTGCCGCGAGCCTGGGCCAGCCACTGCTCCTGGGCCTCGAGCTTGGCCTGGGCGTCCTTGACCTTCTTCTCGTTGCCGGAGGCCTGTGCCTTGGCCAGGTCGTCCTTGAGCGAGGAGACCGATGCCTCGAGCTGGTCGACCATGCTCTGGGCGCGGGCCGCGACCTCGGGGTTGGACTGCTTCCAGCGCTGGTCGTCGGCGTCGCGGACGGCCTGCTCGATCCGGCGCATCCCCTTCTCCATCCGGTCCACGTCACCGCGTGGCACCTTGCCGGCTGCGTCCCACTTGTCCTGCAACGTGCGCAGCGCGGCCTTGGCGGTCTCGAGGTCCTTGACGGGCACGATGCCCTGACCCTCCTTGAGCAGCTCCTCCTTCACGGCGAGGTTGCCGCGGAACTCCTCGTCCTCCTTGGCCGCGATCTCGTCCTTTGCCGCGAAGAACGCATCCTGGGCGGCCTTGAACCGCTCCCACAATGCGTCGTCGTCGGCCCGGGAGGCTCGCCCGGCCTGACGCCAACGGTCCATCAGTCGCTTGAAGGCACCGGCCGTCTGGCCCCAGTCGGTACTGGCCGAGAGCGCCTCGGCTTCCTTGACGAGCTCCTGCTTGGCGGCCTTGGCCTCGGCCTGGGTGCCTTCGAGCTGGGCGAAGTGGACCCGGCGTGCCTTGTCGAACGAGTTGCGGGCCTGGCTGAACCGCTGCCAGAGGGCGCCCTCGGTCTCGCGGTCGAGCCGCRCGCCCTCGCGCTGGTGCTTCTTCCAGCCGTCCAGCAGCTCGCGCATCCGGGCGCCGCTGCTCTTCCACTGGACCTTGGCTTCGGGCTGTCCTGCGATCTTCTCGGCCTCGGCCACGATGGCCTCGCGCTCGACCGTCGCCGCGGCCCGGGCAGCGCTGCGTTCGGCGGACTCGGCTGCCTTGCGCGCAGCAACCAGGGCCTCGATCTCGCCCACCTTGGCGTCGAGACCGGCGAGGTCGCCGACGACGTTGGCCTCGGCGCAGTGCTCGCGCAGCTTGGCCAGGCCTTCGGCCGCGTCCTTGGCGGACAGGTCCGTGGTGGTCAGCCGCTGGTGCAGCAGGTCCGCGGAGGCGTAGAGCTCGTCGTACTTGCGGGCGAAGTAGTGCAGGGCCTCGTCGGGGGTGGCTCCCGGGTAGGCGCCCACCTCCCGCTCGCCGTCGGCGGTCCGGACGAACACCGTGCCGTCCTCGGCCGCACGACCGAAGGTCTCGGAGGGCGGTCCGGGCGGCGCCGCGACGGTCAGCGCCGCCGGCTGGGCGTGGGCGACCTTGCGGACCGCAGCGGGGGTCGGCACGGGTCCCGGCTTGGGCGCCGGTCGGGGGACCGGCTTGGGTGCGGGTGCGGCTTCGGGTGCTGCCTCAGGCTCGGGTGCTGCCTCAGGCTCGTCGGCTGCGACGGGCTCGGGTGCGGCCTCGGGCTCGGGTGCGGCCTCGGGCTCAGCGGCGGCCTCGGGCTCTGCGGCTGCCTCGGGCTCGGGCGACGCCTGCGGTTCGGGTGCTGCTTCCGGCTCGGGCGCTGCCTCAGGCTCGGGTGCTGCCTCAGGCTCGTCGGCTGCGACGGCCTCGGGTGCTGCCTCAGGCTCGTCGGCTGCGACGGCCTCGGGTGCTGCCTCGGGCTCGTCGGCTGCGACGGCCTCGGGTGCTGCCTGCGGTTCGGGTGCTGCTTCCGGTTCGGGTGCTGCCTGCGGTTCGGCTGCAGCGACGGTTTCGGGCTCGGAGGGAGGCGCGTCGGCGACGGTGCCGGGCTCGGAGTCGGGCTCGGTTTCGGCCGGGGGCATCTGCTCGGTCACGGGTCAGGCCTTCTTCTCTGTCACAGCAACCTTGAGGATGCTGATGGGTGCAGCCGGGGCGCCATCGGTGGCGCCTCCGCTCACACCTGCTGCGGCGATCTTGTCGACGATATCCATTCCACCGGTCACCGTGCCGAAGATGGAGTAGCCCGCGGGCACACTGCTCAGGTCGGTGTCCTTGTACACGATGAAGAACTGGTCGGCGTTGGAGTTCGGGTCGGTGGTCCGTGCCATGGCCAGGCTGCCCCGCGGGTACTTGCCGTCCTTGGGGGCGTTCTCGATGCCGTAGCTGTAGCCGGGGCCGCTGCCGGTGCCGCCCAGCGGGTCACCGCACTGGAGCACGAACAGGGGGGACGGTTGGGCCACGCCCGTGATGCGGTGGCACGGCGAGTCGGCGAAGTAGCCGGCCTTGGCCAACCCGACGAAGGAGGCCACGGTCTGGGGTGCCTTGGCACCATCGAGCTGCAGCGTGATGTCGCCGCAGTTGGTCGTCACGACGGCGGTGAAGGTCTTGCCTGCCGCCGTGGCCTTGTCTGGCTTCGCGACCTTCGGGGCGGCTGTCGGGGGAGTGGGCGCAGGGCTGCAGCCTGCGACGGCCGGCGTGGTGGCGGTGGTCGTGGCCGCCGGCGGAGCAGCGGCGGGGGTCGTGTCGTCCTTGAGCTGGGTCGCCAGGAACACGAAGCCGGCGACCACGGCCAGCACGGCGAGCACGACCACCACGACCTGGCGGTTGCGCGCTGCCTCGCGTTCCTTCTGGGCCTGCTTGGCGTCGACCTTCATGGCACGGCGGCGCGCAGCGGCGCGCTCCTGTTCCCTCGTCACGCGCGCCAGTCTAGGCAGCCCGGCCCTGTGGCTAGGCTGCGGGCCGTGCTCACCGTTGCATTTCCCGCCGCTGCCTTCGACACCAACTGCTACGTCCTGGCCCCTGCGGCCGGCGAGGAGTGCGTGGTGGTGGACCCCGGCATCGGCGTGGAGGAGACCCTGCGCACGGTGCTCACCGAGCACCGGCTGCGCCCCGCCGCGGTGCTGCTCACCCACGGCCACATCGACCACGTGTACTCGGTGACGCCGGTCTGCGGAGCCGACACCGCGGCATACATCCATGCGGACGACCGCTATCGGCTCGTGGACCTGCTCGCGAACGTCAACCCCGGGCTGCTCGGCATGCTCGAGCAGCAGTTCGGCAGCAAGGCGACCTGGACCGAGCCCAGCACCGTCGTCGAGATCGGTGACCGGGCCACGCTCGAGCTGGCCGGACTGACCTTCGAGGTGCTGCACGCGCCGGGTCACACGGAGGGGTCGGTCATGTTCGCGGTGGACGCGGTCCCGGACGGGATCGCCGACCAGGTGGACGTCGACCGCACCCTCGTCAGCGGCGATGTGCTCTTCGCCGGGTCGATCGGTCGCACCGACCTGCCCGGCGGCGACCCGGCGGCGATGAACCGCTCGCTGCGCGACGTCGTCCTGCCACTCCCTGACACCACCCTCGTGCTCCCGGGGCACTACCAAGCCACGACGATGGACCGCGAACGGGCGACCAACCCCTATTTGCAAGGATTGGCCCCGTGAAGATCACCCCGATCAGCGGCTTCCCCGAGTACCTCCCGGCGCAGCGGATCATCGAGCAGCACTTCCTCGACGTCATCCGCGAGACCTTCGAGCTGCACGGGTTCCCCTCGATCGAGACCCGTGCCGTGGAGCCCGTCGAGCGTCTGCTCGGCAAGGGCGGCGACGCCGACAAGGAGATCTACGCCGTCACCCGGCTCGCCGACACGTCCGAGGGGCGCGCCGACTCCGACGCCGAGCTGGGTCTGCACTTCGACCTCACGGTGCCGTTCGCGCGCTACGTGCTGGAGAACGCCGGGCACCTCGCATTCCCCTTCCGCCGTCACCAGATCCAGAAGGTGTGGCGCGGCGAACGACCCCAGGAGGGCCGCTACCGCGAGTTCACCCAGGCCGACATCGACGTGGTGGACGTCGGGGAGCTCGCGCCGCACTTCGAGGCCGAGATGCCCCTGGTCATCGCCGAGGTGTTCCGCAAGCTGCCGGTCGGCCAGATGGTCATCCAGGTCAACAACCGCAAGATCCCCGAGGGCTTCTACCTCGGCATCGGCATCGATGACGTGGCCGGCACCCTGCGCATCGTCGACAAGCTCGACAAGATCGGCCCAGCGAAGGTCAAGGACCTCCTCGTCGAAGCCGGGCGAACTCCCGAGCAGGCGGACCAGTGCCTGGCCCTGGCCGCGATCCGCACCGAGGACCTGTCGTTCGTCGGGCAGGTGCGGGCGCTCGGAGTCGAGCACCCGACGCTCGACGAGGGACTGGACGCGCTGGCAGCCGTCATCCAGGCCGGGCTCGACAACGCCCCCGGCGCGCTGGTGGCCGAGCTCAAGATCGCGCGGGGCCTGGACTACTACACGGGCACCGTCTACGAGACCCAGCTTGTCGGCTACGAGTCGTGGGGCTCCTTCTGCTCCGGCGGGCGCTACGACTCCCTGGCCTCGGACGGCAGGACGACCTATCCGGGAGTGGGCATCTCGATCGGTGTCTCGCGCCTGCTGGGGCTGCTCATCGGCAAGGGGCTGCTGCGGTCCAGCCGGTCGACTCCCGCCTGCGTCCTCGTCGCCGTGAACGACGACGAGAGCCGGGCGAGCTCCACCCGGGTCGCGACGCAGCTCCGGGCACGCGGCATACCGTGCGAAGTGGCGCCCAAGCCCGCCAAGTTCGGCAAGCAGATCCGGTATGCCGAGCGGCGGGGGATCCCGTACGTCTGGTTCCCCGGCGCAGCCGGCGACGAGGGCAGCGGGGGAGGCGACCAGGTCAAGGACATCCGGTCGGGCGAGCAGGTCGACGCCGACGCCATGTCGTGGGAGCCTCCGACGCAGGACCTGCGCCCGCAGATCATCCGCGCGGAGAGCTGAGCACCCATGGACGCCACCCGACCGCTGACCGACACCCGCGCCAGCGGCGTGCAGCTGCACATCACCTCACTGCCGGGTGGCCGTCTCGGCCAGCCGGCCCGCGACTTCGTGGACTGGCTCGTCGAGGCCGGCCAGTCGGTGTGGCAGGTGCTGCCGGTGTCGATCCCCGACAAGCACCGCTCGCCCTACAAGTCGCCGTCGGCCTTCGCCTCGTCGCCGGCCCTGCTTGAGGACCCGGACGCAGCGGTGAGCGAGCAGGAGATCGAGGACTTCGCGGCTCGGGAGGCCTACTGGGTGGACTCGTGGACCTCCTTCGGCGGCGACCTCGCTGACCAGGTGCGCTTCGACCGCGAGTGGTCGGCCCTGCGCGAGTACGCCCGCGACCGTGGGATCAAGATCCTCGGCGACGTGCCCATCTACGTCGCCCCCGATGCCGCCGACGAGCGGGCCTGGCCGCAGTTCTTCCGCTCGGACGCCGTGGCCGGCTGCCCGCCAGATGCATATGCCGCGACCGGCCAGCTGTGGGGCAACCCGCTCTACCGGTGGGACGTGCTGCGCGACGACGGCTACGTGTGGTGGATCGAGAGGCTGCGGCGCACCTTCGCCCTCTTCGACCTGGTCCGCGTCGACCACTTCCGCGGGTTTGCGGCCTACTGGGCGATCCCGGCTGGCGACGACACGGCTCTCAACGGTAAGTGGGAGCAGGGGCCGGGCAGGGAGGTCTTCGATGCGGCGCTGGGCGCCCTCGGCCCGCTGCCCGTCCTCGCCGAGGACCTGGGTGACATCGACCAGCCCGTGATCGACCTGCGCAAGGCACTCGGGTTCCCGGGGATGGCGGTCCTGCAGTTCGCCTTCGAGCCGGCGTACGAGTACAACGCCCACGACCCGGAGAACCACGAGCCCAACCAGGTCGTCTACACCGGCACCCACGACAACGACACGGTCTGCGGCTGGTGGTGGGACCTGCCCGACCACCGTCGGCAGCTGGCCCGAGACGCCTGTCGTCAGGCCGGGGTCGGCGTCGACGTCGACGCGGAGCCGTCGTGGGGTTTCATCGAGCTCGCCCTGCGAGGGCCCTGCGGGTTGTCCATGATGCAGGCCCAGGACGTGCTCGCGCTCGGCTCGCAGGCGCGCATGAACGCGCCCGGCATCGAGGGCGGCTGGTCCTGGCAGATGGCGCCCGGTGCGCTGACGTCGGAGCACGCTGCCAGGTTGCGCGCCCTGACGGAGTCCTCAGGCCGCGCTGCTCGCTGACGCGGGCGGGCGCAGGCCGGTGTCCCGCAGCTCGAGYAGGGCCAGCGACCGGATCGTGGCCTCGTCACCACGCCGCCAGGCGCCGGTGGGGTCCGACGAGATCGCGGCGAGCTTGCGCATCGGCTGACCCGCCATGGCCCGCAGGGCGAACAGGTCGAGGTCGGCAGCGTCGTCGATGAACCGTTGTGCCGCACTCGCACGCCGCACGAAGCGCCCGCGCAGCACCAGCCACACCAGCCCGACGATGAGGATCGGGACGAGGGCGGTGACCCACCCCAGGATGTTGGCGAGCTTCGTGACGGCGTCGACGAGGTCGGTGCCGGCCTGCTCGATCGTGGTGCCCGCACCGYTGACCTGCCGGAACGGCGCCGCGATCTTGTCGCCGACCAGCGGCAGGTCGCGCACCGAGTCGCCTGCGCTCGTCATCTGGTCGCGGAACCCCGAACCCGCCGTCTGGAGCTGTCGACCGGGGGCAGCGAGCTCCAGGGTCGTGTCGTGCACCAGCCGTCCCACCCACCCCCACAGGCACACCCAGGCGAGGATCCCGAGGTCGGCGAGGATCTGGACGGTGCGGCGGCCCGGCAGGTCTGCATAGAGCTTCATGCCGCCTAGACTCCCATCCGTGCCACCCTCGAGCGCGGTCGAGCGCGCCGTCCGCGGCTGGCTCAACCACCTGGACGTCGAGCGCGGCGTCGCCGCCAACACGCTGACGTCCTACCGGCGCGACCTGGCCCGCTACGCGGCATACCTCGCTGGTCGGGGGGTGCACGACCCCACCGCCATCACCGAGGCCCACGTCAGCGACTTCCTCGCCACGCTGCGCGAGGGGACCACTGACCACCCGCCCCTCGCGGCGTCGTCGGCGGCCCGCACGCTGGTCGCGGTGCGTGGTTTCCACCGGTTCCTGGTCCTCGAGGGCGACCTGCCCACCGACCCGGCGTCGGCGGTCAGCCCGCCCCAGCCTCCGGCGCGCCTGCCCAAGGCGATCAGCATCGAGGACGTCGAGCGGCTGCTCGAGGCCGCCAGCGTGGGGGACACGCCCGGGTCGCTGCGCGACCGGGCCCTGCTGGAGGTCCTCTACGGCACCGGCGCGCGCATCTCCGAGGCCGTCGGCCTCGATGTCGACGACATCGACACGCAGGAGGGTGTGGTGCGGCTGTTCGGGAAGGGCAGCAAGGAGCGCATCGTCCCCCTCGGTTCGTATGCCGCGCAGGCACTCGGCGCGTACCTCGTCCGGGGGCGCCCCACCTTCGCCGTCAAGGGGAAGGGGACGCCCGCGGTGTTCCTCAACCAGCGGGGCAGCAGGCTCTCCCGCCAGTCGGCGTGGGCCGTGCTGCGCGCCTCGGCCGAACGCGCCGACCTGGGCGGCCACCTGTCGCCGCACACCCTGCGGCACTCCTTCGCGACCCACCTGCTCGACGGCGGCGCCGACGTCCGGGTGGTCCAGGAGCTGCTGGGGCACGCCTCCGTGACCACGACCCAGATCTACACGCTGGTGACAGTGCAGCGTCTGCGTGAGGTGTATGCCCAGAGTCACCCCCGTGCCCGCTGATAGGGTCGTGCCGATCAGCGCGAGGCTGACCGACGAACGCCAACTCACCGGGAGTGAAACGCCTGTGGAATCTGAGGTGACCACGCAGGAGCAGTCGCCGCCCACCTATTCGGGCGCCACCTCCGAGTCGRCCCCCAACGGTGCTGAACGCGACCACGTCCACCTGCCCGGCACCGAGTCCGCCGGCGCCGGCCAGCTCGGTCCGACAGGACGGCCGATGCCGGTCTTCCCCGACCCGCAGCCCCTTGCCGCCCACGGCCCGGCCCGCATCATCGCGATGTGCAACCAGAAGGGTGGCGTCGGCAAGACCACGACGACCATCAACCTGGGTGCCGCGCTGGCGGAGGTCGGCCGACGGGTCCTGCTCGTCGACTTCGACCCGCAGGGTGCGCTGTCCGTGGGCCTCGGCGTCCGCGCCAACGAGCTCGACGTGACCATCTACAACCTGCTCGTCGAGCGTGGCCACGACGTCCGCGACGTCATCCAGCCCACCGCGACCGAGAACCTCGACGTGATCCCGGCCAACATCGACCTGTCCGCCGCCGAGGTGCAGCTCGTCGGTGAGGTCGCCCGCGAGCAGATCCTGGCGCGGGTGCTCCGGCCGGTCATGGACGACTACGACGTCATCATGATCGACTGCCAGCCCTCGCTCGGACTGCTCACCGTCAACGCCCTCACGGCGGCGCACGGTGTGGTGATCCCGCTCGAGTGCGAGTTCTTCGCCATGCGTGGTGTCGCCCTGCTCGTCGAGACCATCGACAAGATCACCGACCGCCTCAACCCGCGCCTGCAGGTCGACGGCATCCTGGCGACGATGTACGACTCGCGCACCCTGCACAGCAAGGAGGTCGTGCGCAGCGTCGTCGACCACTTCGGCGACCAGGTGTTCCACACCGTGATCAGCCGCACCGTGAAGTTCCCCGACGCCACGCTCGCTGCCGAGCCGATCACGACCTACGCCTCGACGCATGCCTCCGCCGCGTCGTACCGGCAACTCGCCCGAGAGCTGATCGCCCGTGGTGGGGCGGCCTGACGAGGTGAGCCAGGAGGCCATCGCCACTGCTCCGGGAGGCGCGGTGCAGTTCGACCACGCCGATCTCGACCGGCCCCGGACCGACGACGACCAGGCGACCATGACGCCCGGTGGCGTGATCACCCGACGCGGGGGGTCCACGCCCTTCCAGGTCCACCTCGACAACTTCTCCGGGCCCTTCGACCTGCTCCTCGGCCTGATCAGCAAGCACAAGCTCGACATCACCGAGATCGCCCTCGCCAAGGTCACCGACGAGTTCATCGCCCACATCAAGGCGGCGCAGTCGTCGCACACGGAGTGGGACCTCGGCCAGGCGTCGGAGTTCCTGCTCATCGCCGCGACCCTGCTGGACATCAAGTCCGCGCGGCTTCTCCCACAGACCGGCCCGCAGGACGAGGAGGATCTCGCCCTCATCGAGGCGCGCGACCTGCTCTTCGCCCGGCTGCTGCAGTACCGCGCCTTCAAGGACATCGCCTTCACCTTCGGTGAGCGGATGGCCACCGCGGGCCGGATGACCCCGCGGCAGGCAGGTCTCGAACCCCAGTTCGCCAGGCTCCTGCCCGAGCTGATCATGGGCATCACGCCCGAGCAGCTGGCCATGATCGCGGCCAGGGCGATGGTGCCCAGGGTGGTGCCGAGCGTCGGCCTCGACCACCTGCACGCCCCCCAGGTCAGCGTGCGCGAGCAGGCGGGCATCCTCGGCGTCCGGCTCCGGGCCGAACGGGTGTGCTCGTTCCGGGCGCTGGTGGCCGACGCCGACTCGACCCTGGTCATCGTGGCCAGGTTCCTGGCGCTGCTCGAGCTGTTCCGCGAGGCGGCGATCGCCTTCGAGCAGGCCGAGGCGCTCGGCGAGCTGACGGTCCGCTGGACGGGCGACGACGAGGGCGCAATCGAGGTCAGCGACGAGTTCGACGAGCTCGACGACGTTGAAGCCGCTGACGACGCCGACGAGACTGATGACGTGACAACCGATGGGAAGGCCGACGATGAGTGACCTGGAGCTGGAGCGCGACGAGGGCGTCGTGGTGCCGGACGACAGCGTCGCGGACGAGCAGTTCGCCTTCGACGTCAACGACTTCCCCGGCGGCGCACGCAGTGCGATCGAGGCCGTCCTCATGGTCGTGGACGAGCCGATCACCGAGATGTCGCTCGCCTCGGCGCTGGAGCTGCCCGTCGACGACGTGCTCAGCCACCTCACCGAGCTGGAGGCGGAGTACGCCGCGCAGCAGCGTGGCTTCACCCTCCGGTCCGTGGCGGGCGGCTGGCGGATCTACAGCCGGTCCGACTACGCCCCGGTGGTCGAGAAGTTCCTGCTCGACGGGCAACAGGCCAAGCTGACCCAGGCGTCGCTGGAGACCTTGGCCGTGATCGCCTACCGCCAGCCCATCTCGCGGTCGCGCGTGAGTGCGGTCCGCGGCGTCAACGTCGACGGTGTGGTGCGCACCCTGCTCAACCGCGGGCTCATCGAGGAGCTCGGCTCGGACGGCGACGGCGGCGCGTTCCTCTACGGCACCACCGACTACTTCCTCCAGCGCCTGGGTCTCGGCAGCATCGACGACCTGCCCGCCCTCGCGCCCTACCTCCCCGAAGTCGACGTGCTCGACGAGATCGCAGAACAAGGACGCCGATGACACCCCCACGCAGTAGAGGCCCCGCAGGATCCGGCTCGGACCGACCTGGGGGTGGGCGTGCTCGCGCCGGCGGCCAGGGCGCTTCCCGCGCCGGGCAGGGCGGCAGCGGTCGCACCGGCGGACCCAGGGGCGGCGGCCCGACGGCGTCCGAGGGAGGTCGCCCCGAGCGGCCCCAGCGTGGAAGCTCGGGCACGACCAAGAAGAGCCAGCCGACCCGGGTGCCCCGTGAGCGGGCCACGCCGGAGGTCGACATGCACGACCCCGACGGCATCCGGTTGCAGAAGCTCCTCGCCGCTGCCGGCGTGGGGTCTCGACGGGTGTGCGAGAACCTCATCACCGCGGGCCGCGTCGAGGTGGACGGAAACATCGTTTCCGAGCTCGGGGTACGGATCCGCCCCGACCAGACCGTCCACGTCGACGGGGTCAAGGTCCAGCTCGACGAGACCCGCGTCTACTTCGCCTTCAACAAGCCGTTGGGCGTCGTCACGACGATGAACGACGAGCTCGGGCGGATCAGCATCGGCGACTACGTGGGGGACCGCAACGAGCGGCTGTTCCACGTCGGCCGTCTCGACGCCGACACCGAGGGCCTGTTGATCCTCACCAACGACGGCGAGCTCGCCCACCGTCTCCAGCACCCGCAGTACGGCGTGCTCAAGACCTACCTCGCCCAGATCCGTGGCCCCGTGCCGCGCGACATCGGCAAGCAGCTGCGCGAGGGCGTCCAGCTCGAGGACGGGCCGGCGTCGGTCGACTCGTTCAAGGTGGTCGACTCGCAGCCCGGCAAGGCGCTCGTCGAGGTGATCCTCCACGAGGGACGCAAGCACATCGTGCGCCGCCTGCTCGACGCCGTCGGCCACCCGGTGATCAGCCTCGTGCGGGTCCAGGTCGGGCCCATCTACCTCGGCGACACCAAGCCGGGCAAGATGCGCAAGCTCAACAAGGCAGAGGTCGGCCAGCTGTACTCCGCGGCTGGAATGTGAGCGCACGGCTTCCCAGCCGTCGGTAGCCTTCCCGTCGTGACCACCAGCGTCCGCATCGTCGGCACCGGCCTCATCGGCACCAGCCTGGGCATCGCGCTGACCCGTGCCGGCTATGCCGTGGTGCTCGCCGATCCCTCGCCGACGGCTGTGGCGCTCGCCCGCGACCTCGGTGCCGGGGTCATGGCGAGCACGGACGACGCCGCGCCGGACGTCGTCGTGGTGGCTGCCCCGCCGGACGTTGCGGGTGGGGTCGTCGCCGACGAGCTCGACGCGTGGCCCGACGCCGTCGTGACGGACGTGGCGTCGGTCAAGGTCGCCGTCCTCGAGGACGTGCGCCGCCGCGGCGCAGACCTGGCTCGGTATGCCGGGTCGCACCCGATGGCGGGCCGCGAGCGTTCCGGTGCGGTGGCCGCCCGGGGTGACCTGTTCGACGGGCGCGCCTGGGTGGTCGTGCCGAACGACCAGTCGTCCGCTGCCGCGATCTCGGCGGTCAAGGAGCTCGCCCTGGCCGCCGGCGGCACCGTCTCGACGATGAGTCCGGAGGAGCACGACGCTGCAGTGGCAGTGGTCTCCCACGTGCCCCAGCTCGCGTCGTCGCTGGTGGCCGGGCGGCTGCGGGAGCTCACCGATCCAGCGGTTGCCCTGTCAGGACAGGGGATTCGCGATGTCACGCGCGTGGCCGCGAGCGACCCACAGCTCTGGACGCAGATCCTCGCCGGCAACGCCGTGGCCGTCCGCGAGGTCCTTGCCCAGGTCCACGCGGAGCTCACCGAGGTCATCGGTGCCCTCGACGTCCTCGCGCACGGCGACGGCGTCGGCGCCCGTGAGGTGCTGGCCAGGATCGTCGCCCAGGGCAACGCCGGCCACGCGCGGATCCCGGGCAAGCACGGCGCTGCCCCCACGGCATACAGCGTGGTCGTGGTGCTGGTGCCCGACCAGCCCGGCGAGCTCGCGCGGTTGCTGCACGACGTCGGCGACGCCGGCGTCAACCTCGAGGACCTGCACCTCGAGCACGGCATGGGCCAGCCCTTCGGCCTCGCGGAGATCTCCGTGCTGCCCGCCGTCGCCGAGAGGCTCGGCCACGAGCTGACCACCAGGGGCTGGCGACTGCACGGCTGACGGGTGAACGACTTCGCGGGGGACGGCCGGTGGCCCATAGGCTTGCCTGTCATGAACAGCAAGCACCTCGTCGTGGCCGTCGACGGGCCTTCGGGCTCGGGCAAGTCCAGCGTGTCCCGCGCAGCGGCCCAGGCCCTCGGGGTCGGCTATCTCGACACGGGGGCGATGTACCGCGCGGTCACCTGGTGGTGCCTGGAGGAGGGCGTCGATCTCCTCGACCAGGAGGCGGTGGCGCAGGCCACCCGCGACATCCCGCTGGAGATGGGCACCGACCCAGGCAGTCCCAGCGTCCGGGTGAGCGGTCGCGAGATCGAGGACGACATCCGTACGACCCGCGTGAGCGAGGAGGTGTCCAAGGTCGCCACCAACACGCTGGTGCGCCCGATCCTGCAGCAGCTCCAGCGCGACCTCATCGACCAGGTCGCCACCAGCACCGGGGGAGTCGTGGCCGAGGGGCGCGACATCACCACCGTGGTCGCCCCGGACGCCGACGTGCGCATCCTCCTGACGGCCAGCGTCGAGGCGCGCCTGCGGCGACGGTCCAAGGAGCTCCACGGCCACGCCGCCGACCACGCGGTCGAGGCGACCCGCGACCAGATCGTGCGTCGCGACGCCGACGACTCGACCGTGTCCGACTTCATGGAGGCCGCCGAGGGCGTGACCCTGGTCGACACGTCCGACCTCGACTTCGACCAGAGCGTCCAGGCCCTGCTCGACGTGGTGCGGATCGAGGCGCCGGACAAGATCCCCGCGTGACCGCGGGCCGGCGCAGGACCCGCGCCTGAGGCTGCTGTCCCGACCGCCCGCAAAAGTGCGCGACAATGGTGGGCGGCCACGCGGCATACCTGCTCGCGGTCCGGCCCCCACGAACAACGCAAGGAAACCCCGAAGTGAGCGAGAACCTGACCGACGACTCCGCCGTCGAGCGCGCCCTGCGCGTCGGACTGGACGAGTTCGACCTCAGCGACGAGGACCGCTCCCTCGTCGACGGCGAGTACGACGAGGACGGCTATGCCATCGTCGACGGACCGCTGCCCGTCGTCGCCGTGGTGGGCCGCCCGAACGTCGGCAAGTCCACCCTCGTCAACCGCATCCTGGGCCGCCGCGAGGCCGTCGTCGAGGACGTGCCCGGTGTGACCCGTGACCGCGTGGCCTACGACGGCGAGTGGACCGGTCGCCGGTTCACCCTCGTGGACACCGGCGGCTGGGAGATCGACGCCACCGGCATCCACCTGCGCGTCGCCGAGCAGGCCGAGGTGGCCGTGGACCTCGCCGACGTCGTCATGTTCGTCGTCGACGCCACGGTCGGTGCCACCGATGACGACGAGGCCGTCGTCAAGCTGCTGCGCCGCTCCGGAAAGCCGGTCATCCTCGTCGCCAACAAGGTCGACGACCAGCGCACCGAGGCCGACGCCTCGGCCCTCTGGAACCTCGGACTCGGTCAGCCTTGGCCCGTCTCCGCCCTCCACGGTCGGGGGAGTGGCGACGTCCTGGACGCCGTCCTCGACGTGCTGCCGACCATCTCCGCCAACACCGACGCCTACCAGCGCGGAGGCCCTCGTCGGGTCGCCCTGGTCGGTCGGCCCAACGTCGGCAAGTCCTCGCTGCTCAACAAGCTCGCCGGCGAGGACCGCGTCGTCGTCGACAACGTCGCGGGCACCACCCGTGACCCGGTGGACGAGTTCATCGAGCTCGGCGGCAAGACGTGGCGTTTCGTCGACACGGCCGGGATCCGGCGCCGGGTGCACCAGGCCCGAGGCGCCGACTTCTACGCCTCGTTGCGCACCCAGACCGCGCTCGAGAAGGCCGAGGTGGCCGTGGTCCTCATCGACGCCGAGCAGTCCATCGCGGAGCAGGACGTCCGGGTCGTGCAGCACGTGATCGACGCCGGTCGCGCCCTCGTGGTGGCCTACAACAAGTGGGACCTGCTCGACGAGGAGCGTCGCCACTACCTCGAGCGCGAGATCGAGCGCGAGCTGGTCCAGGTGCCGTGGGCGCCGCGGGTCAACATCTCCGCCAAGACCGGGCGTTCGGTCGAGAAGCTCGTGCCGGCGCTCGAGCGTGCGCTGGAGTCGTGGGACTTCCGCGTGCCGACCGGTCGGCTCAACGCGTTCTTCGGCGAGATCGTCGCGGCCCACCCGCACCCCGTGCGTGGCGGCAAGCAGCCCCGCATCCTGTTCGCGACGCAGGCGTCGACCCGGCCGCCGCGCTTCGTGATCTTCGCCTCCGGCTTCATCGAGGCCGGCTACCGACGCTTCCTCGAGCGCCGGCTGCGTGAGGAGTTCGGTTTCGAGGGCACCCCCATCGAGGTGTCCGTCCGGGTGCGCGAGAAGCGCAAGCGCAGATAGCCGGCAGCACGGCATACCGATTTCAAGCGGAGGTATGCCGTGCGCTAAGGTTTCGTTCGCTCCCGCGGTCCTGCTTCGGCTGGATTCTGCGTGGGCAAGCCACGGGCTGTGGCGCAGCTTGGTAGCGCACTTGACTGGGGGTCAAGGGGTCGCAGGTTCAAATCCTGTCAGCCCGACTAACGGGGTCCGACTTGTCCACACACTTCGGGCCCCGTTTTCATGCCCCGGCAGCCCGAGCCAGGCGCTCGATGGGTCTACGGTCAGGCCATGAGAGCGGCGGTCCACACCGAGTACGGGGGACCGGACGTCGTGCGCGTCATGGAGGTCGAGGCGCCCAGCCCGGGGCCGCGCGACCTGCTGGTCAGGGTCCACACGACGACGGTGAACCGCACTGACTGCGCCTTCCGCGCGGGGACACCGAAGTTCGCCAGAGTCGTCTACGGGATCCGCGGTCCCAAGGCAAAGATCCTCGGGTGCGAGTTCGCGGGGACGGTGGTCGAGACTGGTGCCACGGTCTCGGCGTTCACCGTCGGCGACAGGGTCTTCGGCTACACCGAGGGTCCGTTCGGGGCACACGCCGAGCTGCTCGTCATCCCCGAGGCAGGCTCGGTCGCCAGGATCCCGGCACGCCTCACGTTCGAGCAGGCCGCTCCCGGGACGGAGGGCTCGCACTACGCACTGGGGATGATCAGGGCCGCTCGGGTGCGCGCCGGAGACGACGTGCTGGTCAACGGCGGCACGGGTGGGATCGGTTCGGCCGCGGTCCAGCTTCTGCACGGAATGGGCGCCTCGGTGACGGCAGTCTGCTTCGGGGCGCACGTCGACCTGGTCCGAGGGCTGGGCGCCGATCGAGTCATCGACAGCACAGCGGAGGACTTCACGCGCGACACGGCGCGCTACGACTTCGTCTTCGACACGGTCGGCAAGAGCACCTTCACCGCGGCGAGGCGAGTCCTCAAGCCGCGGGGCATCTACATCTCCTCCGAGCTCGGGCCGAAGCTGCAGAACCCCCGTCGCGCCCTCGTCGCACCGCTCAGTCGCGGCCAGCGGGTGCTCTTCCC